>NZ_JBNFOM010000001.1:0-279917 GCF_057364785.1 Brevibacterium sp. LAARM2_SD2
CAAAGAAGGCCTGACATGGCTCCCATCGTCCGTCCCCGTCGCCTGCGGTCGACCGCGGCCCTCCGCCGCCTCCGCTCTCCGAGGCTCCACCTCACCCCCGCCACCGTCATGCCCCCGCACCCGCCACCCCACCCCGCCGCCGCGCTCCACTCCCCCGCCAGCGACGGACCGCTCAACGCGTCCTGCCAGGCTGAACGCGCACAGTGAATCCCCGCCGAGGTGCGCCCCGAGATCGCGCAGGACGTGAGATGAGAGCGCCTCCGCGTTAGGATTGGGTGTTGGTGTACCCGAAACGGCGCCTCGCGCCGGATACGGTCACGCCCACGCGAAAGAGCAGTGCAGACCATGTGCCCACGTTCTGGCCGACCGCCCGAACACGAGACAGACGATGCCGAACCGGAGGAGGTGCCATGGGAATTCTCGATCGCTTCGAGAAGGGACTGGAGAACGTCGTCAACGGCGCTTCGCGAAGGCCTTCCGCTCCCAGGTCGAACCCGTCGAACTCGGCGGGGCCCTGCGCCGCGAAGCCGACAACAAGGCAGCCGTCGTCTCCCGCGGACGCACCCTGACGGCGAATCACTACACGATCGAGCTCTCACCCGCCGACTTCGAGCGCCTCTCCGGCATCGAGACCGAACTGCGGGCCGATCTCCGTCAGGTCATCGGCGACCACGCGATCGAGCAGGCGTACAGCTTCGTCGGGCCGGTGTCCGTCGACTTCGTCGAGGCCGACGACCTCGACACGGGCATGTACCGCGTCGTCTCGAGCACCCAGCGCCCCGACGGGTCGCCGGCGGCTCAGCCGGCCAACCGCGGCGGCTACGATCCGGTCTCCCGCTCCCACAACATCGTCGAACCGGCCCCGGCGTCGTCTTCCCGTCCCGTGCCGCAGCGCCAGGCCGCGCCGCGGCGCTCGAGCGAGCCCGCCAGGTCGGCGACCCCGATCCGCCAGGCCGCCCCGGCCCGGCAGCGCACGATCAAGGCGAGCGTCGACATCAACGGACAGACCTACCCCCTGCGTCAGGGCAGCAACGTCTTCGGACGCTCGTCGAACAGCTCGGACTTCGTCATCGACGACCCCGGTGTCTCGCGCCGCCACTTCGAGATCGTCGTCGAGGGCGACCATGCCGTCGCCAACGACCTCGGCTCGACGAACGGCACGCTGCTCCACGGACGCAAACTGACCTCCGCCAACCTCAGCAACGGTGATGTGCTCACGGCAGGCGATGCCGATGTGCGCTACACCGAACAGGACACTCTGTGAGCGAATTCACCGTCACCGTCTTCCGGTTCGCGTTCTTCGTCATCCTCTGGCTCTTCGTCTTCGGGGTGGCAGGCGTGCTCAGGCGGGACATCTTCGGCGCGCGGCGCGGACCCCGCAAGTCGAAGAAGAACAAGGCCGCGCGGGGCTCCTCGCGCCAGTCCGCCCCCGCCCAAAACCAGCAGGCGCAGAACCAGACCCAGAACCGCCCGGCCCAGCAGCCGCCGGCGCCCTCGCGTCCGGTGCCGCGGGCGAATCCCGGCTCGATCCGGGTGACGGCCGGTCCGATGGCCGGCACCTCGCTCATCCTCTCCGGGGCACCCGTGACCTTCGGGCGCGCGCCGGACAACACGATCGTCATCGACGACGACTTCGCCTCGAGCCACCACGCCCGCATCATCGCGCGGAACGGCGCCTGGGTGCTCGAGGACCTCAGCTCGACGAACGGCACGTTCGTCGACGGCTCGCGCATCACCGCCCCGTTCGACCTGGGCATCGGCACTCAGATCACCATCGGACATACGACGTTGGAGACCCAATCGTGACGACCGACGGAACGATCACCCTTCGCTCCGCAGCCCGGTCCCACACCGGGCTCGTGCGCAAGAACAACCAGGACTCCGGGTATGCGGGTCCCAACTTCCTCCTCATCGCCGACGGCATGGGCGGGCACGCCGGCGGTGACGTCGCCTCGGCGATCACCGTCGCCCGCCTCGCCGAACTCGACCGCGAGACCGGGGGCGAGGACGCCCTCGAGATCCTCCGCACCTCGATCCTCGACGCCAACGACCGCATCTGCCGCGGCGTCGCCGAACAGCCCGAACTCGCCGGCATGGGCACGACCGTCACCGCCCTCCTGCGCGCGCCGGGCAACCGCTTCGCACTCGCCCACATCGGCGACTCCCGCGGATACGTCTACCGCGACGGCGAACTCCACGCCGTCACCCACGACCACACCTTCGTCCAGATGCTCGTCGACGAGGGCCGCATCACCGCCGAGGAAGCCGACACCCACCCGCAGCGCTCCGTCGTCATGAAGGTCCTCGGCGACGTCGGCACGTCCCCTGACCTCGACCTCTCCCTGCGCGAGGCCCACGTCGGCGACCGCTGGCTGCTCTGCTCCGACGGCCTCACCGGGTTCGCCGACATCGGTGACATCACCCGGGTCCTCGCCGAGGTGGCCGACCCCGACGAGGCCTGCCGCCAGCTCATCGACCTCGCTCTGGCCGGGGGCGGCGCCGACAACGTCACCGTCGTCATCGGCGACGTCATCGAGGGCACCGTCGAGACCGCCCAGGGCAAGTCCGTGGGCTCCGTCCACCTCAACCCGCAGTACGCGACGATCGGCACCCGCCCGGAAGGCGACGGCGCGACCGCGCAGCACGACTTCGCGAACACCGATATCCCCACCGATACCGTGCCCCTGCAGACCGTGACCGATGCCGGGTCCGGTGATTCCGGGCAGGAACCCACCGCCGAGGTGCCCGCCGGGTCCGTGCGGACGCTGACCGAGGACGAGACCGAGGATGCGGCCGAGTCCGACGAGGACGACGAGCCTGAGGACGTCGAGAATCGCTCCTACCTCGGGTGGATCATCGCCGCCATCGTCATCATCGCCCTCGCCGTGGCCGGCTTCTTCGCCTACAACTACATCAACAACCACTACTACCTGACGAACGAGAACGGCCAGGTCACGCTCTACCGCGGGCTCGACACGACGCTCGGCCCCATCGAGCTCAGCCGTCTCGAGGACACCACCGACATCCAGGTCGACTCGCTCAACAGCTTCTCCCAGGACCGGCTGCGCAGCTCGATCCAGGCCGACTCCCGCGAAGAGGCGGACCGGATCATCGACAATCTCCGTCGGGAGGCCGAGAGCGCCGGCACCGTCTCCGGGAACGCCGAGGATGCGACCGCGCCGAGCGATCCCGCCCCCTCCCCGCCGAACGGGCAGAGCGCCGAACCCAGTGACGCGATCACTGAGGAGTCGCAGTGATGTCAGACTCCGTCTCCCAGGCAGCCCGGCCCAGGCCCTACCGCCTGGCCGAGCTCGGGCTCATCATCCTGGCGATCGTCGCCTCGACGAGTGCCTACGCGCTCGTCGGGCTCGGCGTCGATGATGCCATGCCGACCGACATCTACGGCTATATGGCGTGGCTGACGGCTCTCGCCCTCCTCATCCACATCGTCGTGTGGTGGAAGGCGAAGTACGCCGACCCCGTCCTCGTGCCCATCGCCGTCCTCCTCAACGGACTCGGCCTGGCGATGATCCACCGCGTCGACCTCGGTCGCGTGGAGTTCCTCGACAGCGCCACCCAGCAGCTCATCTGGATGACGCTCGGAGTGGGTCTCGCGATCGCCGTGCTCATCGTCCTCCGCGACCACCGCTGGCTGCGCCGCTACACCTACGTCTCGGGCTTCCTCGCCCTATTCTTCCTCCTGCTGCCCCTCATTCCGGGCCTCGGCAGGACGATCAACGGCGCCCGCATCTGGATCGGCATCGGACCGCTGTCGTTCCAGCCCGGTGAGGTCGCGAAGATCCTGCTCGCGATCTTCTTCGCCGGCTACCTCGTCGCCTACCGCGATCAGCTCGTGCTCGCGGGCCCGAAGATCCTCGGCATCCGCTTCCCGCGGCTGCGCGACTTCGGCCCCATCGTCATCGCGTGGATCGCCAGCGTCGGCGTCCTCGTCTTCGAACGCGACCTCGGCACCTCGCTCCTCTTCTTCGGCCTCTTCGTCGCCATGCTCTACGTCGCGACCTCGAAGGTCTCGTGGATCATCATCGGCATGTCCTTCTTCGCCGCCGGCGCCGTCCTCGCGACCCTGCTCTTCTCCCACGTCCAGCAGCGCATCGACGGTTGGCTCAATGCGCTCACTGCCGAGGAGTACAACAAGACGCCGGGCGGGTCCTACCAGCTCGTCCAGGGTCTGTTCGGGATGGCCAACGGCGGTCTCGTCGGCACCGGACTCGGCGAGGGCCGACCGAACATGGTCCCCTACGCGGAATCCGACTTCATCTACGCGAGCTTCGGCGAGGAGCTCGGTATGGCCGGTCTCTTCGTCATCCTGCTCTGCTACCTCCTCATCTTCGAACGCGGCATCAGGACCGCGCAGAAGCTGCGCGACGGCTTCGGCACGCTGCTCGCCGCAGGACTGTCGTTCACGATCGCCCTCCAGGTCTTCGTCGTCGTCGGCGGGGTCACCCGCCTCATCCCGCTCACCGGTCTGACTACGCCGTTCCTCGCCCAGGGCGGCTCGTCCCTGGTCGCGAACTGGGTGATCATCGCCCTCCTGCTGCGGATGTCGGACAATGCCCGCCGCCCGGTCGATGAATTCCACACCGGCGTCCTCAAGATCACCGAGGACCCCGACTCCACGACCGCCTCGGCGCGCCGCCGGAAGAAGTCCGACGACGACGGCGACCAGGTCGACGCTGATCACCGGAACAACCCCGGCGACCGGATCAACCCCGCCGCCGATGAGTCGCCGACGACGGTCCACGCGACGACTCCCGCCGACGAGGCGGTCACGACGAACCTCAGCACCCGCCGCCCCAGCGGCCCCGACCAGCGCCCGACCGACGAGCCCTCCCAGGGAGGAGACCGATGAAGAAGTCGCTCACGCACATCGGAGTCGTCGGCTTCGTCATGTTCGCCCTGCTCTTCGGCTCGACGAGCTGGGTGCAGTTCGTCACCGCCGACTCCCTCAACGCCAACCCGCTCAACAACCGGCAGATCCTCGATCAGCTCTCGCGCGACCGCGGACCGATCCTCGTCGACGGCACGCCGATCGCCTATTCCGAGCCCGTCGACGACCGCTACCGGTTCCAGCGTCAGTACGGTTCGGACGGCCTCGACCCCCGTGCGTACGCGTCGATGACCGGGTACTACTCGATCGTCTCCGGTGCCTCGGGCATGGAGCGCGCCGCCGGTGACTACCTCTCCGGTGACTCCGACGCCCTCTTCTACGACAAGGTCGGCAGCTTCTTCACCGGTGAGCAGCCGCGCGGTGCCGCGGTCGAGCTCACCGTCGACCCCGACGTCCAGCAGGCGGCCTGGGACGGCCTCGGCAACCAGACCGGTGCGGCGGTCGCGCTCGACCCGAAGACCGGGAAGATCCTCGCGATGGCCTCGACGCCGGGCTGGGACCCCAACCCGATCGCCAGCCACAACCCGGACGAGGCGCGGTCGGCGTTCGAGCAGCTCAACAACGACCCGGAGAACCCGGCCTACAACCGCGCGATCGGCGGCAACCTCTACCCGCCCGGCTCGACCTTCAAGGTCCTCGTCGCGGCCGCCGCCCTCGAATCGGGCGACTACACGCCGGACTCGCGGCTCAACGGCCCGGCCACCCTCGATCTGCCGCAGACGACGGCGACGATCAGCAACTCGCACGCCGGGGCCTGCCGCGGCGGCGGTCGCCCCACCCTTGCGGAGTCGCTCGCCGAATCGTGCAACACGTCGTTCGCCTCGCTCGGCATGGATCTCGGTGAGGACGCGATCGCCGAGCAGGCCGCGAAGTTCGGCTTCGGCCAGGACCTCTCGATCCCGCTCACCGTGACCCCGTCGACGTTCCCCTCGGACCTCAACCCGCCGCAGCTCGCGCAGTCCTCGCTCGGCCAGTTCGAGGTGCGCTCGACGCCGATGCAGATGGCGATGATGACCGCCGGCATCGCCAACGACGGCAGAATGATGAAGCCGGAGCTCGTCAACCGCGTGCTCAACGCGAACACTCTCGAGCCGATCACGGAGACGAGGCCGACGGAGCTCTCGCGTCCCGTCTCCGGTCAGACGGCCGAAGAGCTCAATACGATTATGCAGGGCGTCGTCACCGACGGTACCGCCTCGGTGGCGCAGATCCCCGGCGTCCAGGTCGCGGCGAAGACGGGCACCGCCCAGCACGCGCAGGGTGCGGCCCCGCATGCGTGGTTCATCTCCTTCGCCCCTGCCGACGACCCGCAGATCGCGGTCGCGGTCGTCGTCGAGAACGGCGGCAACGCCGGCAATGAAGCTTACGGTGCGACGGTCGCAGGACCGATCGCCAAGGACATGATGGAAGCGGTGGTCGACAAATGAGGCCGAGTGAAGGCACTCAGCTGGGGAACCGGTACACTCTGACCTCGCGGATCGCCGTGGGCGGCATGGGCGAGGTGTGGAAGGGCGTCGACTCCGTGCTCGGACGCGAGGTCGCCGCAAAGATCCTCAAGGACGAATACCTCTCGGACTCGACGTTCCTCGCCCGCTTCCGCGCCGAGGCACAGAACATGGGCCGCGTCTCCGATCCCGGCATCGCCGGCGTCTACGACTACGGCGACGAGGACGGCTCGCCCTACCTCGTCATGGAGTACGTGCCCGGCGAACCCCTGTCGACGATCATCGAACGCAGCGCCCCGCTGTCCGAAGAGGACACGCTGAGCATCGTCTCGCAGGCCGCACAGGCGCTCGGCGCCGCGCACAAGGTCGGTGTCGTCCACCGCGACATCAAGCCCGGCAACATCCTCATGACCCCGGACTTCCGGGTGAAGATCACCGACTTCGGCATCGCCCGGGTCACCGACCAGGCGCCGCTGACGAAGACCGGTCAGGTCATGGGCACCGCCCAGTACCTCGCCCCCGAACAGGCCACCGGCAAGGGCTCGGGTCCCGGATCCGACCTCTACGCGCTCGGCATCATCGCCTACGAGGCGCTTGCCGGCCAGCGTCCCTTCACCGGGGACTCGCAGGTCGCGATCGCGATCGCCCAGGTCAACCAGCAGCACCCGCCGCTGCCGGACACGGTCTCCGAGCCGATGCGCCGGTTCGTCGACTCCCTGCTCGAGAAGAAGCCCGAACGCCGGCCCGACGATGCGATGGCCGTGGCCAAGGCCGCCGAGGCGCTGGCCGTGGGCAACGTCGCCGCCGCCGAGGCCGCGCTGCCGCAGATGCGCCACGGCAACGCCGCATCGGAGGCGCTCACGCAGGTCTTCAACGACCCCGACCCGGTGCCCTCGACGCAGGTCCTGCCGACCACCTCGAGCAATGATGCGACCCGCGTCTACAGCGCCGACCAGCAGCCCGGCTACGGTCCGCCCACGGGAACCGGTTACAACCAGGCCGTCGCCGCGGGTGACCCGAACGATCCCAACGCCACCGATGATGAGCTGGAGAAGAAGCAGTCGAAGAAGGGCAGGATCCTCATCTGGGTCCTCGCGATCCTCGCGCTCATCGCCGTCGGGTCCCTCCTCTGGTACTTCCTCGGGCAGAACGGCGAGGAGCCGGCTCCCGCCCCGTCGACGAGTGCGACGACCTCGCAGGCGCCGCAGGAGATCGAGATCGACAGAAACGACTACATCGGGCAGTCCGAGTCCTCGGCGACGCAGAACCTCGAACGGCAGGGCCTGCGCGTCGACACGGAGACGATCGACTCGAACCGCGCCCAGGGCACCGTCGCCGATGTCGGCGAGGCCGACGGCGGCGGCTACACCTTCGAAGAGGGCGACACCGTCACCCTCTACATCTCCTCAGGGCCTGCCGAAGAGCCGGCACCCGAGCCGACGCGGACCTCGCGGCCGAGCGAACCGAGCAGCGACTCCGGCTCGAATTCGGGCTCGGGCAGCGGTTCGAACTCGGGCTCATCGTCCGACTCCGGGTCGTCGTCGAACTCGAACAGCGGATCCTCGTCGAACTCCGACTCCGGCTCGTCGTCGAATTCGGACAGCGGCTCCTCCTCGGACTCGAACTCAGGCTCGTCCTCGGAGTCGGGCTCGGAGAGCGGAGCGTCCTCGAATTCCGGCAACGGCGCGAACTCGAATCCCGGGTCGAACCCGAACGGCGGAGCGAACGCCAACGGCAACAACGGAAACGGCACGAACGCAGGCGGGGACTCCAGCGGAGACGAGGGTTAGCCGCCGAGGCGACTGGGACATGGGACGAGCGAAGAATAGTAATCTTGAGGAACTGCCCGGACTGCTCAACGCGTCCGGGTGACATACGCGGAGGAAGTACATGACTGAGCCCAAGGTGCTGTCGGAGAGGTACGAAGTCCGTGCCCTCCTCGGCCGTGGGGGCATGGCAGAGGTGCACGAGGGCGTCGACACCCGTCTGGGTCGACGCATCGCGATCAAGCTTCTGCGGTCCGATCTTGCGCGCGACCCCTCCTTCCACACGCGACTCAAGCGCGAAGCGCAGTCCGCTGCCGGACTCAACCATCCCGGCATCGTCGCCGTCTACGACTCCGGTGAGGAGGAGTTCGTCGAATCCGGCGGCTCGAGCGTCTCCGTGCCCTTCATCGTCATGGAGTACGTCGAGGGTCAGACCCTGCGCGAGGTCCTCAACGAACACGGCACGCTCACCGTCGATGAGGCGCTCAACGTCATCGCCGGGGTCCTCGCCCCGCTCGAATACTCCCACCGCAACGGCATCGTCCACCGCGACATCAAACCGGCGAACGTCATGCTCACTCCCGAGGGCGACATCAAGGTGATGGACTTCGGCATCGCCCGTGCGCTCAAGGACAACAGCGGCCTGACCCAGACGCAGTCGGTCGTCGGCACCGCCCAGTACCTCTCCCCCGAGCAGGCACGCGGCGAGGTCGTCGACGCCCGGTCCGACCTCTACTCGACCGCGTGCCTCCTCTACGAACTGCTCGCCGGTCGGCCCCCGTTCGTCGGCGACTCCCAGCTCGCCGTGGCATATCAGCATGTCGGTGAGACGCCGCAGCCGCCGAGCTTCTACAACCCCGATGTGCCCCCCGAGGTCGATCGACTCGTCCTCCACGCCCTGAAGAAGGATCGCGACGAGCGCTACCAGGACGCCTACACGTTCCGGGAGGACGTCCTCGCCGCGCGCGACGGTCGACCGCTGAGCATCGACGGCGACCTCGATCGCACGCAGGCGTTCGCCGCGGCCGGCGGGGCCGGGATGATGGGTCCGCCGCCGGCGACGCAGGCGTACCCGCTCGACGCCGAGGCGGCTCCCGAGACCGGTCCGGTCTCCCAGATCATGACCCGGCAGGAGCAGCAGCCGGTGAAGAAGCGCTCGCGGGCGTGGATCTGGATCGGCAGCATCTTCGTCCTCCTCGCCCTCGCGGCCGTCGCCCTGTGGGTGTACGAGATCAACAAGCCCGAACCGATCGTCCAGGTCCAGGTCGCCGACGTCGCAGGCATGGATGCCGATGCCGCCGAGGCGCAGCTGCGCAATCAGGGATTCGACGTCACGACGGAGGAGACGTACAACGCCGACGTCGATGAGGGCAGTGCGATCTCGACGGATCCGGCCGCCGGCCAGAGCATCCCGGAGAACAGCACCGTCAAACTCGTCGTCTCCTTGGGACCCGAGAACGTCACCGTCCCCGAGGTCGCGGGCAAGACCGAGGAGGAGGCGCGGCAGATCCTCAACGACGCGAAGCTCCAGGCGGGCACCCACATCTCCCAGAACTCACCGGATGTGAAGAAGGGCGTCGTCATCGAGACGAAGCCCGGTGAGGGCGAGAAGGTCGATGTCGACTCGAACGTCGATCTCGTCGTGTCCTCGGGACTCGTCAAGGTCCCCGACGTCCTCGGGCAGACGCAGGAGGACGCCTGCAACACCCTCTCCGGCGACGACTACAAGCTCCAGTGCAAGGTCGAAGAGGTCGAGACCGCCGATCAGGAGGAGGGCACGGTCTTCGAGCAGTCGACCCCGGGCGGCACCGATGTCGCGCAGGGTTCGGAGATCACCATCCGCGTGGCCAAGAAGCCGCCGGAGCCGTCCCCGACGATCCCGTCGATCCCCGGCGGCATCCCGACCGCACCGTCGCCGACCGACAGCCCCGACGGCAACGGTGGGGACAACGGCAACGGCGGAGGGACGTCGAACGACGGTGCCGTCGGCGGCGGCAGCTCGTGGTTCGACGACTGGGCCGACGCCCGCGGCAACGGCGACTGAGTTCTCAGCGCAGAGGGGCTCTCAGCCGCGGCGTGATGACTCAGCCGCAGGCGAGCTCTCAGCCGAGCGTGACGAAGAGATCCGTGCGCAGGTCCGCCGGATCCATGTCAGGACTCGGCTCGGTGACGTAGACCTCGAAGAACGGCATGTCCGGGTGATGGCCGGCGGCGACGAGACCCTGCATGTGCGCATTCCACGCTTCGGCAAGGCCGTCGAATCCGCCGAGGTGGGAGATCGCTCCGACCGATCCTCCGGGCAGTTCGGCGGGGATCGCGGTGAGGTCGTCACCGAGGTCGAGCGCCTGACTCAGCACCCCGGCCACCGGGATGCCCACCTGGATGTCGACGGTGTCCGTGGGCGGGCGCGTGTAGAGGGAGAACGCCGGTCCCGCGGGCTCGACCCCCGCCTCGGCGAGTGCGGGGAAGAGCCGGGAGTACACGGAGTCGAAGAGGGTCGGCAGCTCGCTCATCGGATGGTTCTGGGCTTCGACGACGACCGTGGGCACGGGCTGGGCCTCGAAGACGGTGAGTTCGCGATACGGCTCGGTCGGGAAGTAACTCGGCTCTTCCATGGGATGTCCTCTCACTGGATCGTCTGAGTCGATCCTAAGCGCTGAAGTCCGGGAGGCGGAAGAGTCAGGGAGCGGAGATCGCCGAGGCGAGCGGCGACATCGCGGCGGCCCGTGCGGCCGCGCCGGACAGTCCGCAGACCTCGAGCCAGTTGCCGAGCATGAGGTAGCCCGATTCCGTGAGGACGGACTCCGGGTGGAACTGGACGCCGTAGAGGGGCGCGCTGCGGTGCTCGATGGCCATGACGACATCATCAGGAGTGCGCGCGGTGACGACGAAGGTCTCGAGGTCGATCGTCTCGTCGACGATCGCGAGCGAGTGGTATCGGGTCACCGTCAGCGGCGAGGGGCAGCCGGCGAAGATGCCCTGCCCGTCGTGGGTGATGACCGAGGTCTTGCCGTGCATGAGGACCGGCGAATGCGTCACCGTCGCCCCGAAGACCTCGCCGAGGGCCTGATGCCCCAGGCACACCCCGAACAGCGGGCGGCCCGCCTCGGCGGCCCAGCGGATGAGGTCGGGGCACACACCGGACTCCGCGGGCACACCCGGTCCCGGGGAGAGCAGGATGCCGTCGTATCCGTCCGCCAGCTCCACGGCCGCCTCGGCGGACAGGTCGTCATTGCGGATGACGTCGGCCGTCGCACCGAGCTCACGGACATAGGCGACGAGGGTGTAGACGAAGCTGTCGTAGTTGTCGACGACGAGGATGCGGGTCACTGCCCGCCCTCGTCGGTGACAGTCGCGTTGTTGAACGGCATGTAGGGGGCGACGGCGGGGAAGACGTACTGCATGAGCAGGTAGACGACCGCCGCGATGAGGATGAGGGCGAAGACGAGCTTGACGAACCACGGCCCGGGCAGAATCCGCCAGATCAGTCCGTACATCTCACGCTCCTCCGCTCTTGCTGACTTTGTCGTACGCCTTCGAATCCTTGATCGCGTCCGGTGGGCCCTCGCCGGCCGGGCGCCATTCGGTGAGCTCGGCGTAGGCGATGTAGCGCTCGCGCGCGGAGAACATCGGGTTGCACGCGGTCAGGGTGAGGATCCGGTCCTTGCCCTTGTAATCGGGCTGGTCGGGCACCGGGGCGAGCACCTCGACGGCATCGGGGAGGATGATGTCGAAGTTGCGGAACGTGTACGTGTAGAACCCGTCCTTCGTCTGCACGACGATCTCGTCGCCGGGCTGGAGCTTCGCGATCTGGTTGAACGGCTTGCCGTAGGTGACGCGGTGGCCGGCGACGGAGAAGTTGCCGACCTCGCCGGGCATCGCGGAGTTCGGGTAGCGGCCGACGCCCATGCGGTTGAGCACGGGTTCGAGGTCGACGCCCTCGGCGAGCGTCCGGTAGTAGTCGTCGCCGAACCGCGGGATGTAGAAGATGCCGAACGCGGTGTTCTTCTCGACCGGGTCGGCCACGACGGGTTCGTCCGGGTCATCGGGCAGCTGATTGGGATCCTGGTTCGCCCAGTCCTTCGTCAGCTGGTCGGCGAGCACCTCGTTGTCGCGGTTGGCCTCGAGGTCCGTCCACCACAGCTGCCAGACGACGAAGAGGATGAGGACGAGCCCCGCGGTGATGCAGAGTTCGCCGAAGGTGCGGATCGTCCCGCGGATCGGGCCGATCGGCTGGCGCTGGACCGGCTGCTTCTTCCGTCGGCCCCCGCCCGAGCTGCCGTCCCCGGGACCGCCCGGGCCTGTCGGGCCGCCGGGTCCTCCCGGGCCCGCCAGGGCCTGCTGCTGCGGGCGCGGCAGCTGCGCGCCGCGTAGGCGGTGCCGGTGGTGTCGGTGTAGGCGGGCTGGACCATCGTCGGCTGCGCACCCGTGGGCGGGTATGGCTGGGCTGCTGCTGTGCGTGCTGCTGGGACCAGGCGGGCATCGCCTGCGTCGGCATCGCCTCGGTGGCCTCGGAGCGCAGCGGCGGGGCGTCGGCGCTTCCCGCACCGGCAGCGGTGCCGGCGGTCCCGGCACGGCTCCACCGGCGGCGGCAGCGGCTTCACGACGGCGCAGCTCGCGGCGGCTCGGCAGGGGGGCGTCGTAGTTCGTGCCGGCGGTGGCATCGGCAGCGGAGTTCGAGTCGGCGTCGCCGGTGTTCGCCGAGGCGGCGTCGATCCGGAAGGGCTCGGTCGCCGGACCCGCATCGCTCTGGTTGTATGGGCCCTGGTTGTATGGGCCCTGGTTGTATGGGCCCTGGCCGTAGTCCCCCTGGCTCGTGGCCTCATCGGCGGGGTGGGTCGGCGGGGTCTGGGGAGTGGGCATCCGCCGCTGTGCGGATCGAATGGTGGGTCGCGAAGACGCTTCGTTACCCGAGGAGGAGCTATTCACCACTTCTGCACCGTGCCTATGACCTTGAATCCGGGGCTCGCCCTGTGGACAAGCGGGGACACCCTAATGCACTTTATCGCATGAACACGGTGCTGTGGCGGGTTCACAGCTCACTCGAAGTCTGGGGTCAGGTTTTTCATTCAGCCCCGCCTCACGAGTAGACTGAGGGGCGATTGTCCCCGACCAGTGAATCGGTGGCCCGCCCCTGGGGTCGCTGTCGAAGGAGTACTCGTGGCCAAGTCCAATGGACGGACCTCGCGCCCTCAGCGCACCACGCGCAATGCGGCGAAAGCCAAGAAGACGGCTGATGACGCCACCGTGGTCGACGAGACCGACATCGAAGTCACCGAGGTGGTCGATGCCGACGGCACCGAGACCGACGTCGCCATCGTCGACGAGTTCGAGGTCGTCGACGACGATGCCGCCGACGAGGACAATTCCGACGAGGAGCCGACGGCAGTCGCGAAGTCGGGGACCACCTCGGCGAAGGCGGACGCGAAGGACGACGCCGAGGCGGACTCCGACGAGGACGCAACCGAGGACGACGACTCCGCGACCAAGGGCACCGCAACCAAGGACTCGGCGACCAAGGGCGCAGCGAAGTCCGGTACCGCGAAGTCCTCCGCCTCAGCCTCCAAGGAGAAGACCGCGGCCTCCAAGGACAAGTCGTCCGCCAAGGAGAAGTCAGCAAAGAAGGCGGGCGCGAAGCGCACGACGCGTTCGGGCAATCCGGCCAAGCGCTCGCAGGGTCGCAAGACCGCGAGCTACACCTCCGAGGCCGGCCAGCAGACGATCAAGCCGAATCCGCGCTGGTTCCTTCCGGTGCTCATCGGCCTCCTGCTCATCGGCCTCATCTGGCTCGTCACGTTCTACATCACGCAGGGTGCGTTCCCCGTCGAGGCATGGGGCAACTGGAACATTCTCATCGGCTTCGCGTTCTTCGTCGCGGGCCTCATCATGTCGACGCGCTGGCGCTAGATCAGTCGCCCCTTCCGGGCCCATCACCGCCCCTTCCTGGGCCCATCACACGGGCCGAGGGAGGGGCTGAGTTATACCCAAGCGCGCACGCTGTCCTGTGCATAACTTTTTCCACACCTTTGACCAGCAGAAATACATCGATGTGAGTTATCCACCGTGTGGATAACCACTGTGGACAAATGACGAATGCAGTTCAGGGCGCAGCGCCTGCGGTGGCTGTCTTCGCGATGACCACGACCGTCATGGCGAGGACGAGGGCTGCCGCGACGAGCCAGAACACGAGTCCCGAGCGCTTCCGCCCCACGAGCAGGGCACCGGCGCCGAGGACGAATCCGGTGACGAGACCGCCGAAGTGCGCCTGCCACGAGACTCCCGGCACGAGGAATCCGTAGCCGAAGTTGAGGACGACGAAGAGCACGACGCCGGTGATGTTGCGGTCGAGTCGCTTCGTCGGCACGAGGAGGACGCCGATGATCGCGAACACCGCGCCGGACGCGCCGATGTTGTTCGTCACCCAGTCCCGACTCCACGGTTCGGCGAGGAGGAGGACCATGACGGAGCCGCCGATCGCGCCGAGGACGTAGACGGCGAGGAACCTCCAGTGCCCGAGGGCGCGCTCGACGAACGAGCCGAAGAAGAAGAGGCCGAGCATGTTGGCGAGCAGATGGACCGGCGAGGGCTGTTCGTGGACGAGGGCCACGGTGAACAGACGCCAAGGCTGCTCGACGGTGAGCGCCGGCACGTAGCTCAACCGGTGGAGGAGATCGAGTCCGGGCAGCAGCTGGAGGAGGAACGAGAGGCCGGTGACGATCATGATCCCGGCCGTCACCGGGGGAAAGTGCACAGAGAGGGCCCGGCCGGTTTCCCGGGCCGGGCCCTGCTCTGGTGTGCTCATGCACCCATCGTAGGTCAGATCGTGTGAGGCGGTGCTCAGGCGTCCTTGATCTCGACGGATTCGATGACGACCGGCTCGACCGGCTTGTCCATCGCCCCGGTGCGCACGCCCTCGATCTCGTCGACGACCTTCTGGGAGGCATCGTCGGCGACCTCGCCGAAGATCGTGTGCTTGCCGTTGAGCCACGGGGTCTCAGCGGTCGTGATGAAGAACTGCGAGCCGTTGGTGCCGCGGCCCATCTGCTTGCCGGCGTTGGCCATCGCGAGCAGGTACTTGCGGTCGAACTGAAGCTCCGGGTGGATCTCGTCGTCGAAGACGTAGCCGGGACCGCCGGTGCCGGTGCCGAGCGGGTCGCCGCCCTGGATCATGAAGTCCGAGATGATCCGGTGGAAGCCGGTGCCGTCGTAGAAGGGGCCCTTCGTGGGCTGGCCGGTCTGGGGGTCGGTGTATTCGCGCTCACCGGTGGCGAGTTCGACGAAGTTCGCGACCGTCTTCGGGGCGTGGTTGCCGAAGAGGTTGATGGTGATGTCGCCGTGGTTGGTGTGCAGGACCGCTGTGTTCGTTGCAGATGTGGACATGCCCCTCATTCTTCCACGCCGGCCGCGAATCTGCTGATCCGTCAAGGAGGGTTTGCACAAACCTCCAGCAGATCCGCAGGCAAATTCCTCCCCCTCCGGTGGCCCCTCCCCCCGGGCCAGGCCGTAGACTGGGGAGTGATCAGTTGCCCCCGGACTTAAGAGGATTGGGAATGTTCATGTCGAAGAAGCCAGCTCGGGAACCGCTCGCGTCGAAGCTCGATTCCGCGAAGAAGACGTCGCTCCGCTTCCTGGCCGACGCCTCGGATGCCGCCGCTCCCAAACTGCGTGAGGCAGCCGACAAGGCCAACGGTCGCGTCGAGGCATTCACCGAGAAGGCCCGCCCCCAGGTCGAGGCGCTCGCCGAGAAGGCGAACCAGCAGGTCCACGACTGGGCAGACCGGATCGAGGCCTACCGGCCCGAGGCCACCGAGCGCGCCGGCAAGTTCGCCGGGACCGCCGCGACGTCGCTCGCGGCGATGGAGACCCCGCAGCTCATCGACAACCTCGCCGTGCGCCTCACCGGTGACAAGAAGGCGATGAAGAAGGCCCGCAAGGCCCTCGCCCAGGCCGGCAAGCGGATCCAGAAGGAGACCGCGCAGAAGTCCGGCGGCGGCAAGAAGGCCCTCGTGTGGACGCTCGTCATCGGCTCCGCCGCCGGCATCGGCTACTACGTGTGGAAGAAGGCCCAGCCGGTCGAGGACCCCTGGTCGACGCCGCTGCCGAACAACCGCCCGGCCGATGCCCGCCCCGTCGGATCGACCCCGGCCTCGCGCCAGGGCACGACCCCGAACGTCTCGCAGGCTCCGGTGCCCGACTCGAAGGCTCCCGCCACCCCGGCGACCCCGACCCCGAAGCCGGCCGTCGACCCGACCACGGACTCCAACGCGAAGCACTGAGCTGCCTTGGCAGCCCTGAGCTGCTCAGCACTGAGGCGGATCACCTTTCCGGTGGTCCGCCTCAGTCGTCTCTGCAGCTCAGTCGTTGGGGGTCGTGACCCGCCGTTCGGCCGCTTCCGCCCGACTGAATCCGTCGGCGTAGATCGCCCCGGGGTTGAGGATGTTGTCGGGATCGAGCGCGCGCTTGATCGTGTGGTTGAGCTCCATGACGTCGGCACCGAGGTACTCCGGCAGCCACGGCTTCTTCAGCCGGCCCACACCGTGCTCGCCGGTGATCGTGCCGCCGAGCGACGTCGCGAGATCCATGACCTCGCCGTAGGCGATGTCCGCCCGCTCCCGCTGGGCGGCATCGTTCGGGTCGACGACGAGCAGCGGGTGCGTGTTCCCGTCACCGGCATGGGCGATGACGGAGATGAGGACGTCGCGCTCGGCCGCGATCCGCTCGATCCCGGTGACAAGGTCGCCGAGGCGGGGCAGCGGCACCCCGACATCCTCGAGCAGGAGGGTGCCCTTCTTCTCCACCGCGGGAATCGCCATCCGCCGCGCGGTGACGAAGACCTCCCCTTCCTCGGCGTCATCGGTGGCATAGCATTCGGTCGCCCCGTTCTTCTCGCACAGCTCCTCGACGATGGCGATCTGACCGGCGGCGTACTCGCCGGGCTCGTCGGACTGGATGACGAGCATGCCTTCGGCCTCCCGGTCGAGACCCATCTTCAGCTCGTCCTCGACGGCGTTGATCGATGCGCGGTCCATGAACTCGAGCATCGACAGGCGCATCTGCGCGCAGATGTCGAGGACGGTCTGGGTCGCACCCTCGAGCGTCGGGAAGGTCGCCACCAGCGTCGTCGGGGGCAGCTGGGCGGGCACGAGCCGCAGGGTCACCTCGGTGATGATGCCGAGCGTTCCCTCGCTGCCGACGAAGAGCTTGAGCAGGGAGAGCCCCGCGACGTCCTTGATCCGCGGACCGCCGAGTTCGATCGCCCGGCCGTCGGCGAGGACGACGGTCATGCCGAGGACGTAGTCCGTCGTCACTCCGTACTTCACGCAGCATAGGCCGCCGGCGTTCGTCGCGACATTGCCGCCGATCGAGCAGAACTCGTACGACGAGGGATCCGGCGGGTACCACAGGCCGTGTTCGGCCGCGGCGGCCTTGACCTCGGCGTTGAAGGCCCCGGGCTGGACGACGGCCATGCGGGTCGCGGGGTCGACCGCGATGTCGCGCATCCGGTCGAGGCAGACGATGAGCCCGCCCTCGACGGCGGAGCTGCCGCCCGAGAGCCCCGAACCGGCGCCGCGGGGCACGACGGGGATCCGCGCGGCGGCCGCGACGCGCACCGCCGCCTGGACGTCGGCGGTCGAGGACGCGCGGACGATCGCCAGCGGCATCCCGGCACCGGGGTCGTTCGCCCGATCCCAGCGATAGGCGTCCATCGAGTCCGGATCGGTGATGAGGGCGTCGGCGGGCAGCGCGTCCCGCAGGGCAGTGAGGACTTCGGCCGTCATGGTTCTCCTCGGGTCCAAGCGATGCGGCGCCGCGATGCGCCGCTCGGATGTGTCGTGGGTCTCACTCTACTTGGTCGGCAAGCCGTCCTGTGCACCGGGTGGGCAGACCGCCGTGGGCAGACCCCCGTGAACGATGCTCCTCAGAGCACTTCGCGCCGGCCCGCGGGTCCCCCGGGTGTGAAGCGTCCGGCGAGGCGGGCGGCGAGGAGGCCAGCGACCGTGAACGCGAGCGTCGCGGCGAGCACGAGCAGCTGGGGTCCGACCCATCCGCCGGTCGTCGTCGCCAGCCAGCCGGCGAACGGCGGGGCGAGCGTCGCCGCGAGATAGCCCCCGCCCTGCACGCGCGCCGAGGCGGACGCGGTCTGGGCGTCGCTGCCCGCGGTGCGCGCGATGATCGAGAAGATCGCGGTGAATCCGCCGCCCTGCGCGATGCCGCCGGTGATCGCCCAGAGCACGTACTGATCCGGGGCGAGGAGGAGGCCGACGGGCAGGGACAGCCAGAGGACGGCGACGATCGCCACGGGCACCCACGGCCGGGCCCGCCCGGCGAGCAGCGGCACGCCGAAGGCGCCGAGGATCGCGGCGACCTGGAAGAGCGATGCCGTGCTGCCGGCCGCACCGGCGGCAAGTCCCTCGGTGTCGGCGAGCATCGACGGCAGCCACGTCGTCGTCGTGTAGTAGGAGATCGACTGGCCGCTGAAGGTGATGACGAGGAGGGCGACGATCGCCCGGAACTGCGGCGGCGCCTCCCGCCACGGACGCTTTCCCGGCTCGGGCGGGCGCTTGTCGGGCTCGGACGCAGCCGCGGTCGTATCGACCTCCGCGTCGAACTCAGCGTCGACCTCGGCCTCGGCACGTCTGCGCCGGCGGAGGACGAGCAGCCAGAACCCGAGGCCCGCGAGGGCGAGAATCCCCCACAGCCCGATCGCCCAGCGCCACCCGACGAGGGCGGCCAGCGGTCCGGTGCCGATGAGGGTGACCATCGAGCCGATGTTCATCGTCGCCGAATAGAGGCCGGTGACCATGGAGACCTGGTTCCACGGGACCTCGCGGCGGATGATGACGGGCACGACGATGTTGCCGAGGGTGATCGCGAGCCCGATGATCGCCGTGCCCGTGAGCACGAGCCACGTCGGCCCGACCGAGCGCAGCACGGTGCCGACGAGCACCCCGGTGAGACACGCGAGCACGGTGGCTTCGGCGCCGAGGCGGCGGATCGTCTTCGTCGCGAGCGGCGTGGCGAGGGCGAAGAGGAGGACGGGCAGACCCGTGAGGAGGCCGGCACCGGCCGCGCTCAGACCGGTGTCGGCGCGGATGTCGCCGAGCACCGCGGTCGGCGCGATGATCGGGGTGCGCAGGTTGAGGGCGAGGAGGACGATGCCCGCGACGATCCACGGCACCATCCCCGACACCGCAAGCCGGCCCGGCGTGTTCACATCCTCTCGGGCACGCGGATGCCGAGCACGCCGAGTCCGGCCTCGAGGACCTCGAGCACCGTCGCGCTCAGGCGCAGACGCGAGTTCCGCAGCTCAGGCGTGTCGGCGACGAGGACGGGGCACTGCTCGTAGAACGCGGTGAACGACTGGGCGAGGTCGAAGAGGTACGCGGCCATCCGGTGGGGCACGGACCCGGCGGCCACCTCGGCGACGACATCGGGGAACCCGAGGATCGCGAGCGCGAGATCGCGTTCGGCCGGCTCACCGAGGACGATCGGCGCGGTCGCGAACGCGCGGGTCCCGTCCTCGGCGTCAGCCCTGCGGAGGATCGAGCGGATCCGCGCCCCGGCGTACTGGAGGTAGGGGGCGGTGTTGCCGATCGGGGCGAGCATGCGGTCGAGGTCGAAGGTGTACGAGGTGTCGTGGGCGACGGAGAGGTCGGCGTACTTGACCGCGCCGATGCCGACGATGGCGGCGACCTCGTCCTCCTCACCGGGAGCGAAGTCGGCACTCGAGTCCTCGAGCGTGACCTTGGCTCGGGCCACGGCCTCCTCGAGGAGGGCGGCCAGGCGCAGCGGGGCGCCGGAGCGGGTGCGCAGGATCTTCCCGTCGGACCCGAGGACGTTGCCGATCTTCACGTGGTCCAGGGATGTGCCCTCGGGAATCCAGCCGGCGGCGCGGGCGGTCGCGAAGACCATCTCGAAGTGGAGGGCCTGCGGGGCGCCGACGACGTAGAGGACCCGGTCGGCGTGGAGGTCACGGGCGCGGCGGCGGACCGCGGCGAGGTCGGTCGTGGCATAGCCGTAGCCGCCGTCGGACTTGCGGATGATGAGCGGCAGGGGTTCGCCGTCGCGGCCCTTGTAGCCGTCCGGGAAGACGCAGAGGGCACCGTCGCTGATCCACGCGAGCCCCTTCGCCTCGAGTTCGTCGCAGACATCGGCGAGGTCGTCGTTGTACGTGCTCTCCCCCGCGAGGTCAGCATCGCGCAGCGTGACGTCGAGGAGGGAGTAGATGCTGTTGAAGTAGGTCTTCGAGTACCCGACGAGGGTGTCCCACAAGGCCAGCGTGTCGGCGTCCCCGCCCTGGAGGGCGACGACGCGGGCCCGAGCGCGGGTCGCAAAGTCCTCGTCGCCGTCGAACTTCACCCGCGCGGCCTGGTAGAAGGAGTTCGGGTCGGAGGCGATCTCGGCTTCCGTCGTCTCGCCGATGCCGACGTCGAGGAGGTGCTCGATGAGCATGCCGAACGGGGTGCCCCAGTCGCCGATGTGGTTCTGGCGGATGACGGTGTCCCCGAGGTATTCGTGCGTGCGGGCGAGCGCATCGCCGACGACGGTCGTGCGCAGGTGGCCGACGTGCATCTCCTTCGCGACGTTCGGCGCCGAGTAGTCGATGACGACCGTCTGCGGTGTCGTCGGGGCGTCGACGGCGGTGGCGTCCCCGGTCTCGAGCGCGGTGGCGAGGAACTCGGGCAGGAACGTGAGGTTGATGAATCGCCGGCCGAGATCTCCGGGGGTGCGCAGACGCCGTCGAGGTCGAGGTTCTCGACGATCGCCTCGGCGATGTCGCGGGGCTTCGACGTCAGCTCCTTCGCCAGCGGCAGCGCGACGTTGGCCTGGAAGTCGGCGAACTGCGAGCTCCTGATGACGGGGTCGCGATCGGAGAAGTCCTCCCCGAAGGCGGCGGTGAGGGCCGCGGCGAACCGGTCGTTGAGAAGTGAAGTGAGCGTCGGCATGCCCCCCATTCTATTCGCGCCATGCCGATGCGGTTTCCTCAGGTCAGGGACTGGATTCACGGCTGTAATGTGGATCACGTGACTTATCTTCGCTACCCCCATGTCAGCGGCGATCTCATCGCCTTCACCGCCGACGACGACGTCTGGCTCGTCCCCGTCGAGGGAGGCCGCGCATGGCGCCTGACCTCGGATCATGCTCCCGTGCGCAGTCCCCGGATCTCCCCGGACGGGACCCATGTCGCGTTCGTGTCGTTCCGCGACGGCCATCCTGAGCTCATGCTCGCCGAGGCGGCCACCGGTGCCCTGCGCCGGCTCACCTGGTTGGGCGGCTCGGTGACGACGATGCTCGGCTGGGCCGACGACGAGCACATCCTCATCGGGTCGAACGCCGGTGAGGCCGAGGTCCGCGATCACGTCATCAAGTCCGTCAGCCTGACCGGGGAGGTCGAGCGCCTGACGTGGGGCCGGGCCTCGGGCTTCGCCCGCCACCACACCGGGGTGAGCGCGCTGTCGACCCCGTTCAGCCGGCCCCCCGCGCATTGGAAGCGCTATCGCGGCGGCACCGCGCCGCGGCTGTGGCTCGATCGGACCGCCGACGACACGGGCGCCGGGGCGCAGTGGGAGCGGCTGCTCCGTGACGAGGAAGCCTCGCTCACCGATCCCCTGTGGATCGGCGATTCCCTCGTCGTCACCTCGGATCGGGCGGCGACGTTCCCCGACAACGCGGGCGAGCAGGCGAACCTGTGGATCTGGGACGGACTGGCGACGCGGACTCCCGGCAGCCTCGGCGAGCCGCGCCAGCTCACCCACCAGACCGAGGCCGAGGGCTACGTCCGGGACGCCACGAGCGACGGGACGCGGATCGTGTGGCACTCCCGCGGCGAGATCAAGGTCCTCGACAGCCTCGACTCGGACGTCCGCACCCTCGACGTCGTGCTGCCGGGAACGCAGGTGCAGCCGCTCACGCTTGATCCCAGCACCGGAATCGGCGCCATCGCCCCTGATCACGGGGGCAACGCCGCGGTGGTCGAATGGCGGGGCAAGGCCTTCCACCTCGCCCATCGCGAAGGTCCGGCGCGGGCGCTCGCGGCGGACTCCTCGGTGCGGGTGCGCCTGCCCGTCGTCCTCGGCACCACCGGGCAGGCCGCGTACGTCACCGACGCCGAGGGCGAGGACGCGATCGAGATCCGCGATCTCGCGGGCGAGAAGGAACCGCGGCGGATCGGTGCGGGAGCGCTCGGCCGGGTGCTGTCGCTGGCGGCCGATCCCGCGGGCAAGGTGCTCGCGACGATCTCCCACGACGGGACCGTGCGCCTCATCGAGGTCTCCGGGGGTCGGACGCACGTCGTCGGTCACTCCGGGTCCGGGGAGGCGACGTCCCCGCGCTTCTCCCCCGACGGGAAGTACCTCGTGTGGGCGCAGCCGACGCAGGGCGAGGAGCAGCTCAACCGCCTGATGATCGCCGAGGTGAAGGCCGGTCGGGAGGGCGCGCCCTGACGACGGGGAAGTACAACGACCACTCCCCTGCGTTCACGCGGGACGGGAAGTACGTCGTCTTCCTCTCGGACCGGACCTTCGATCCCGCGTACAACCAGCATTCCTTCGATCTCTCCTTCAACGGGGTGACCCGGCCGTGGCTGCTCCCGCTGTCAGCGACCGATCCGGCGCCCTTCGGTCCGAGCACGAGCGGCTGGGCGATCAGCGAACTCACCGACGATGACCGGAAGGCGAAGACCGAGCGGGACCAGGCGGTGACGACCGTCGACGTCGACCTCGAGGGCGCCGAGGAGCGGATCGTGCCGTTCCCCGTCTCCTCGGGCGTCTTCCGCGACCTCGAAGCCGCCGACGGCGGCGTGCTGTGGATGCGCGTCGGCGATGCCGAGGACGGGGAGATCGGGGACAAGCACTCCGGGGACACCGGGGAGAAGGCCGCCGAGGTCATCCAGTACTTCGACTTCGCCAAGCGGAAGCTCACGACCGTCGTCGACAAGGCCGATGACTACAGCGTGTCCGGCAACGGCAAGCTCATCGTCGTCCGCTCCGGCGACGACGTCACGGTGCGCCCGGCGAACCGGAAGGTCGAGGCCGATGACGACGAGAACGTCGCCGTCGACCTCGGCCGGCTGCGCTTCGAACTCGACCGGCGGGCCGAATGGCTGCAGATGTTCGAGGAGAACGCCCGGATCATGCGCGACCACTACTGGCGCTCGGACATGAACGGCGTCGACTGGGAGGGCGTGACCCTGCGGTGGCGCGGGGTCGCGGCGAAGGCGCTCACACACGACGACCTCGTCGACATCCTCTGGGAGACCGTCGGGGAGCTCAACACGTCCCACGCCTACGTCACCCCGCCGGCGCCGCTCGGCGATGAGGCGAAGAGGCTCGGCTTCCTCGGCGCGGATCTCACGCGGACGGACAAGGGCTGGGAGATCGCACGCATCCTCCCCGGTGAGACGAGCGAACCGGCGGCGAGGTCGCCGCTGCGCCAGGCCGGGGTCGGGGCAGCACCCGGGGATGTCATCGTCGCGGTGGGCGGTCAGAGCGTCGACCCGGACCTCGGGCCCGCGCCGCTGCTCGTCGGGGCGGCGGACACGATCGTCGAGCTCACCCTGCGGCGCGGGCGCAAGGAGCGCACCGTCGCCGTCGTGCCGATCGGCAGCGAGGAGAAGCTGCGCTACCAGGACTGGGTGCGCTCACGGCGGGAGTACGTGGCGGAGAAGTCAGGGGGCCGCGTCGGCTACGTCCACATCCCCGACATGATGGCCGGCGGCTGGGCGCAGCTCCACCGCGACATCCGCCAGGCGATGGCCGCCGAGGGCGTCGTCGCCGATGTCCGGTTCAACCGGGGCGGGCACACGAGCGCGCTCGTCGCCGAGCGCTTCGCCGACCGCGTCATCGCGTGGGGTGCGGTGCGCAGCTACGACGAGATGACCCCGGATCCGGAGAACACCCGGCGCGGTCCCGTCGTCTTCCTCGCCAACGAGTTCTCCGGCTCCGACGGCGACATCATCAACGCCCGCGTCCAGGCCAAGGGCATCGGCCCGGTCATCGGCGTGCGCACGTGGGGCGGGGTCGTCGGCATCGACGGCCGCTACGACCTCGTCGACGGCACCGGGATCACGCAGCCGCGGTACGCGTTCTGGCTCGAGGGCAAGGGCTGGGACGTCGAGAACTACGGCGTCGACCCGGACATCGAGGTCGAGCACGATCCCGGGCAGCTGTTCGCCGCCGAGGATCCGCAGCTCGATCGGGGCATCGCCGAGGTGCTCGCCGCCCTCGACGAGACACCGGCCGTCACCGCCCCCGACCTCCCCGCTCCGCGCGTGCGCAGCCCCCGCACGCCCGGCGGGGCCGCACCCGGGAACGCGCCGGGCGGGGACGCGTAGGTCCCTCACCGACGTCCGGACGCTGAGTGTCGATTCCACGGCGTCGGATCGACACTCCGCGTCCGGAAATTGCGGCCTCTGGCGGGAGCGTCGGCCTCAGGCGGGCTGCGCGTCGCGTGCGGCCGGCGCCGAGGCGGCGGGGGCGAGCGCCCAGAGTGCGAAGGCGAGCAGGACGAAGCCGGGAATGACTCCGGCGAGCACGGGAATGAATGCCGGGGCGGAGACGAAGAAGGCGATGAATCCGGCGACGCCGAGCAGCGTGACGACGGTGGCGAGGACGTGGAAGCGGCCGAGCTTGAAGACGTGCCCGAGCGCGTAGAAGTGCGTGCCGACGACGACGGCCACCCACGCGACACCGAGCTCCGGGTAGCCGAGTCCCGAGAGCAGCTTCGCTCCGCCGAAGAGAGCGAGCGCTTCGACGGCGACGATGATCCAGTAGCTGCGGGAGAACGGGTTCGCTCCCGCCGGTCGGGGCCGTCCCCGGCGGCGTCCGAGGCTGCGGAAGGCGAGGACCAGGATCCCTGCGAAGGCCGCGATGCCGAGGACGATGACGCCGATGCGGCCGACGGTCGAGAACCCGGCGCTGTTGACGATGAGGAAGACGAGGCCGAAGACGCCGCCGATGAGCGACCCAATCTCCGCGCCGTCGGCCGGTGGCGGCGCGGCGGCCGCCTCGGTGGGGGAATTCAGGGAATCACGGTGGTCGGAGACCTCGGGGTCGTGCGGGGGTTCGGGGGACTGTGGGGCCTGGGTCATGGTCGGCTCCTGAGAGAACGGCTGTCTGCGGGGAATCTGTAGAGGAGAAAGAGGTACCCGTCGTCGGTGGCGAGCACCGATGCGAGGTCGAGGGGAACCGGAGGGTCGAAGGTCGGTCCGTGGACGATGCGGGTGCCTGTCCCGCCGACGATCTCAGGGGAGCGAGTGAGGCAGAGTTCGTCGACGCATTCGGCGCGGATGAGTTCGGCGAAGACGCTCGGACCGCCCTCGCAGACGATCCGGTGGAAGCCGCGCTGACGCAGCTGATCGAGGGCGAGGCCGAAGTCGACGGCGTCGACGCGGCGACGATCACCTCGGCGACCTCGGCGGCTCTCTCCCGTGCCGGCAGCGGGGAGGACTCACTCGTGAGGATGATCGTCCGGGCATCGGCCGGGGCGTCGGTGAACAGCGGTGCCGTGAAGTCGAGGGCAAGGCTCTCGGAGACGACGGCGAGCGGCGCGGTCGCACTGCGCCCGGCCCGCAGCGCACGCCACTGCGGGTCGTCCTCGGCGGGTCCGTACTCCTCGGTGCGGGCGGTTCCGGCACCGACGAGGATGACATCGGCGAGAGCGCGGTTGAGAGCGAAGACCGCCCGGTCCGTGGCGTTGCCGAGGCCACCGGCCCGCCCGGACACGGTCGCGGCGCCGTCGACGGAGGCGACGAACACCGCCCGCACCCAGGACTGCCCAGGGTCCGCGTGGTCCTGCGGGAAGGCGAAGGCCGCGGGCAGGCTCAGCTGCGCGGATTCTCCGGGGAGGATCCGGCGCACCGTCGGAGTCTCGCTCACCACTGGGCCCTCCTGCCGTTCAGCGCGGAGCTGTGCGGTTCAGTTCGGCGCTGTGCCGGCCCCGCCGCTGTGGTCGCTGCTCGAGCCCGAGGAGCTCGACTCCGTGGTCGAACCGAGGACCGAGGCGGGGTTGTCGAGGAAGTCGGCGGTGGGCACGAAGAAGAGGCAGCCGGTCAGCGCGGTCGAGAAGTCGAGGATCCGGTCATGGGTGGCGTCGCCGTCGCCCAAGAACATCCGTTCGAGCATCGTCTCCGTGACCGTCGGATCGGCGGCGTACCCGATGAAGTAGGTGCCGAACTCGCCGGACTCGACGGAGCCGAACACCATGTTGTCGCGCACGATCTTGCGCTCGGTGCCATCGGGTTCGGTGATGGTGTTGAGCACGATGTGGGAGTCGGGGGCCTTGTCCTTGTCGGGGAACTCCATGTCGGAGAGCTTGTGGCGGCCGAACGCCGCCTGCTGCTCCTCGACGGTGATCGAGTTCCACTTCGGCAGGTCGTGGATGTACTTCTGGACGATGACGTAGCTGCTGCCGGTGAAGTCCGGGTCCTCGTCGCCGACGAAGACGGTGTCGACGGCGAGCTGGTCCTCGGGGTTGGCGGTGCCGTCGACGAAGCCGAGGATGTCGCGCTGGTCGAAGTAGCGGAACGCGTGGACCTCGTCGACGACGTCGACGTAGCCCTCGAGCTTGCTCATCAGCTGGCGGGTGAGTTCGAAGCTCATATCCGTCCGGTCCGCGCGGATGTGGAAGAGGAGGTCGCCGGGCGTCGACGGGGCGACGTGCTTGCCGCCCTTGAGCTCCTTGAAGGGGTGGAGCTTCGCGGGGCGCTTCTGCGGGAAGAGACGATCCCAGAGGTCGGAGCCGATGCCGGTCACGCAGCTGAGGCCGGCCGCCTTGACGCGGAAGCCGACGGCGCGGATGACGCCGCCGATCTCGCCGAAGAAGTCGCGCACGTGGTCCTCGGCACCGGGTCTGACGGTGACGACGAGGAAGACGCCCGACTGCGACGGCGGCTCGAGGACGTGCTGCGGGTTCGTGCTGTCCGGAGGGTTTCCATACTGCGTTGTCACTGAATCGTCTCCTCTTCCGCGAGCCCCGACAGTGCGAGGTCGGACGACAATCGTCCTTGGTCGGTCAGTATACGCGGCGAAAGCCGCCGTGAGGTGGACTCGGGCCGACGAATCCGCGCCCCCTCACCGGCCCGGCCCAGGCCCCTCGACGGTCGGTGTTCTCCCAGGTCGGAGGGTCGATGACGAGGAGCGGCCGGGTGGCGCGGAGAGCTAAACTGGGTGGCCCAGCGACGATGGAAGGTGGAGAGCACGATGGCGAAGGGGCACCCTGTCCATGTCCGCCGCATCTATGACGATCCGAGCCCCGCTGACGGGGCGCGCATCCTCGTCGATCGCCTCTGGCCGCGCGGAGTGAGCAAGGAGCGCGCAGACCTCACCAAGTGGCTGAAGGACGTCGCCCCTTCGACGGGCCTGCGGAAGTGGTACTCCCACGATCCCGCGAAGTTCGCGGAGTTCTCCCGCCGTTACCGTGCGGAGCTCGCCGATGATGACCACGCCGAGGCGTTCGCGGCGCTGCGCGAGTATGCGGAGAAGGGTCCCGTCACCCTCCTCACCGCCTCGAAGCACGCCGAGATCAGCGAGGCCGCCGTCCTCGACCACGTCCTCCAGCACTCGCCCGACGAGGCGTAGGCGGCGGACCCGTTCGACCGGGCCCGTCCCCTTCTCCGCTCAGTGCCGGCTTCGATCCGTCTGCGTTGACAACCTCGCGGGAACGCACGTCTAGGCGAGTCGGCGCACCGCCTCGGCGACGAGCTCGCTGTTGCTCTCGGCCGGCAGGCCATCGGGAAGCACGAGCGTGTCCTCGAGCCCGATGCGGGTGGCATACCCCCAGGCGGCGGCGAGGTCGAGCACCGGCCACGCGGTCGTGCCCTCTCCGTGGAGGAGGATCGGGAGCTCGGGTTCGCGAGATTCCACGCCGCCGATGAGCCGCTCGGCGACGCTGTCGACCGGCAGCAGCTCGTCGGGCTGGATCTCGATGAGCGCTCTCAGGCACGACGACCGGTGAGGGGATGCGGCCCAGGCGGTCAGTCCCTGCTCATGCCAGATCCCGGCCTCGATCCCGATCCCATGCGCGAGGAGAGCTCCGGCCACCTCGTCGGCACCGTCTTCGTGCCAGTTCACGGACGCGAAGTCGGGAAGGACCCGCCACGAGGTGATCGCGGCGATCCGCTCGGACGCTTCGGGCGCGGCCCACGCTCCCGTGGTGACGCCGACGGGCACTCCCGGGCACGACGAGCGGATGGCGCTGAGGACTCGGCCGACATCGGTTCCGAGCAGACTGTCACGTCCGCCTGATGACTTGGCATGGACGTGAACCGCAGCGGCACCAGCGGCGATTCCCGCGGCTGCCTCGGCAGCGATGTCACCGGCATCCGACGACAGCCGTGGATGATCGGCAAGCGTCCGCGAACCGTTGACGCAGACCTTGAGCAGCCCGTCCCCTCTCATGCCGCCACCGTAGCCCACGGTGCTGACGCAGAGAGCGCCGAGGCGGCCCGGCTTCTCGACCTCTGCGCGCGGACCTCTGCGCGCGGCCGGTCAGAACGCGACGCCCCAGACGATGACGGCAACGATGACGATGAGCGCGATGAGCGTCCAGATGCTGCCGAAGTTGAGCGTCCAGCCGACGCCGAATCTCTTCGGGACGAGGAAGCCGGGATCACGCGGACAGAAATAGAGGAGGCCGAACGTCCAGTTCGCGTCGTCCTCCCGCATCGCCTGCTTCTCACCTGCGCTCAGCGAACTCATCGCGTGTCTCCTCTCGCCCGACTCGTGCCGTCCGATCTGGCCGTCACGTCTCCCCGCTCGCCGACCATCCTGCTAGGTCACAGGCCTGATCGGTCAACTCTGCCAACGATGACGACGACATCCGCTGTCAGGGTACACCCGCCTCGGCGCTGGGGAAATTTTATTGGACACCAATGTCCATAATGATCTACGCTCGACCCATGGGCAGGAAGAAGACGTTCGACGAACAGGCGGTCATCGATGCCGCGATCGCCGTGTTCAGCGAACACGGGTACACGGGAACGGACGTCGGACTCGTCTGCGAGCGCGCCGGGATCGGGCGGTCGAGCTTCTACAACACGTTCGAGAGCCTCGACGCCGTCTTCCTCCGCGCGCTCAGCGACTACACAGCCACGGGCATTCCGCTGCGCGAGCACCTTGGCGCGAGCGCGCTGCCGGTTCCGGTGCTCGTGGTCGAGCGCCTCGGCGGGGCTCTGGCGCAGCAGTGCGCCGATGAGAAGCGCACCGGGTGCCTCTCAGCGAACACCGCCGCCGAACTCGGCCGGGAGGTCGACGCCGTGTGCACGATCCTCGACCCCGACCGCGCCGCGTGGCTGACGACCTATCGCGCGCTTCTCGACCGCGGTCAGTCCGAGGGGCACATCCGCCCGGACCTCGATGCCGCCGTCACCGCCGAGCTCATCCACAGCGTGCTCGCCGGCCTCCGCGTCTCCGCCCGCGTCATGCCCGCCGACAACGTCCAGGCCCAGGCCAGGACCTTCGTCGAAAGCCTCTGCACCCCGGACGGCGTGACGGCCCTTGCCGCGGCGACCCCGGTGCCGCTGCCCTCGTCCACCTGACCCCACCGATAAGGCCTGACCCCACTGATAAGGGAGGTATGTCCGTGCTGCGTGATGTGCCCCGCCCCGTTGCCAACCGAACGACGCTCCACCGACTCCCGGACGCGCTGCCGACCGAACGACGCTCCACCGACCACAGGAGACTCCACCGGCCGCAAAGCGCGCCACTGACCGCACGACTCTCCGCCGACCGAAAGCAGGACAGCATGACGACCCCGGACCGCGCCTCCGCTGAGGTTGCCCCAGGCTCTGCCTCCGCCCCCGGACACGCCTCCGGGCCCTCCACCGCGCCCTCCGCCCCCGGGCCGAAACCGCGTGTTCCCGCCCAGGTCTACCTGCTCGCCGCGGTGATCTTCTGCCTCGGCACCTCGGAGTTCATGATCGCGGGCATCCTCGAGCCGATCAGCGCCGACCTCGCCATCTCGATCCCGCAGGCCGGGCTCCTCATCACGGGATTCGCCGTCGGCATGATCGTCGGGGCGCCCGCGATGGCCCTGCTCACCCTCAAGCTTCCGCGTCGGGCGACGATGATCATCACGATCGTCGCCTTCTCAGCGCTCCACATCCTCGGCGCTGTTGCCCCCGACTACACCGTTCTCATGATCAGCCGCGTCCTCTCCGCGATCGCGTGCGGTGGGTTCTGGGCGGTTGCCGCCGTGCACACGACGCGGATCTCGCCTCCCGCCGTGCACGGCCGGGCGCTCGCGAGCCTCGTCGGCGGACTCACTGTGGCGAACCTCGTCGGCGTCCCGATGGGCACGTGGATCGGCACGCAGTTCGGCTGGCGCGCGACCTTCTGGGCCGTCGCCGTCGTCACCGCGCTCGCCGCGATCCTCATCGCCTTCGCCACCCGCCCGCGAGCGACAGCGAACGGCATGAGCGGCCGCACGGCACACGGCGCCGGCGTTGCCGCAGCCGGCGCCGACGACCCCGCGACCGTCGAGGACCATCGCGCGGACATCCACCTCCCGACGCTCATCCGCGCCGAGCTCGTCGCGTTCCGGGGCCCGCGGATCTGGCTCGCACTCGGCACGACGGCCCTCTTCCAAGCCTCCGTGTTCGCCGCCTTCTCGTACTTCTCCCCGCTCCTCACCCAGGTCGCCGGACTCTCGCACGACCTCGTCCCCGGCGTGCTCGCGGCCTTCGGCGTCGGCGCGTTCATCGGGGTCGTCATCGGCGGCCGCCTCGCCGACCGCACCGTCTTCGGCAACATCGTCGGCAGCCTCACCGCGCTCGCGCTCAGCCTGTTCGCGCTATGGCTCGTCGCCGACGTGGGCTGGGCGGCGATCGTGGCGATGGTCCTCGTCGGGGCCAGCGGCTTCTCGATCGCCGGCGCCCTCAACGCCCGAGTGTTCCAGATCGCGACCGAAGCGCCGACCCTGGCGGCCAGCGTCAACACCTCGGCGTTCAATGTCGGCAATGCGCTCGGACCCGCCGCCGGGGCGGCGGTCATCGCCCTCGGCTGGGGATTCCGGGCACCGGTCATCGTCGCAATCCTCCTCGCCCTCACCGCCCTCCTCGTCGCCGGCATCGCGATCCGCGTCGAACGCCGCTGGCGTGCGGTTGGGCGGCAGCCCCTCGCCGAGGTGACCGCCCCCACGCCATCAATTGCTGAGTCCGCGTCCGGTGAGGGTGCGTGTTCCAGGGGTGCGACCGGTGAGGTTGAGTGCGCCGAGGCTGCATCCGGTGAGCCTGAGCGGCCTGCGTCCGCGACCGTTGGGGTTGAGTGCGCCCAGGCTGCGTCCGGTGACTCTGCGCGCCCCGGGATCGCGCCCGGTGGGACTACACGTTCGGAGGCTGAGCGCGCTGAGGCTGCGTGCGCCGCGAGGGGCGGCATCGACGAGGAGCGGTGAGCCGCCTCGCGGGTCATCTTTCCCTGCCCGCAGCCCTTCATCGGCCGGTCGTGGTCGCAGCGTCGGTCCCTTCCTGCGCGGCGACCGCCCGGGAACGCTCCGGGAACGTGAGAAAGCCCGCGGCGAGAGGGTGCATCGATGCCCTCGTTCGTCCACGGACCCCGAGTCAGATCTTTGCCGCGGTTCGAATCAGCGCACTCTCGTGTCAGTGCCGAATGCCATCATTGGAGGACAAAGAGGAAATCTGATGGGATTGAGATGAAAAATACTTCGAATGGATTTCGAATCGAGAGTTGACTTTGACTCTACTAATTCGTTACTATTGATGTACTAGTTCGTTCCATTGATTCGTGGCACCACTCTTCCCCGACACTGTTGTCTGAGGCAGGTGAAACACAATGCGCGGCACCACTGCTCCCCCGAGCAGTCACGATGATCCGATCCCCGCCGATGTCCCCGACATCGACGCACACTCACCTGCGCGCGCCACTGGATCGCCCGATTCTCTCACTGAGTCCCCCGTCTCCCCGTCGTCGGGCAATGACTCCCCGTCTTCGGGCAACTCCCGTTACACGCTGCGCGTCGGGTCGAGCATCACGGATTTCGCTCAGGCATCGGCGGCCGTCGATCGTGCTCAGATGACGGTCTTCGAGCTCACCGCCGGAATCATCCTCGGCGAGGCCGCTGCCGACCTCGACCTTCCCGCGCCAGGCGACGGCGAACCATACAGGTTCGCGTCACTCTCGGAATCGGTCTCGCGTGCCACCACGGGCGCAGGCGGCGAACCGGAGGGCGCCGATGGAGACGGAGACGAGACCCCCGCACTGCCCGACTTCCTCCACTTCTCGCTCGACACGACCTTCGCGGCGTGGGTGCACGACCATGTGCGCAGCGAACACGTCGCTGAGACATCGACGATCCTCGGCACGACCACCGCCCGCTCATATCGGCACTTCACCCAGTCGATGACCCTGATCTTCGGACTCCCGCGATTCACCGCTCGCGCCCTCGACGGCCAGTTCACCCACGCTCAGGTCGTCGCCGTCGCCGACCTCTGCCAGACCGTGGCCTTCAGGCATCTGCCTGAGCTCGACGACCATCTCGCAACCCGTCGAGCCGACATCACCTCCGACACCCTGCGCGCATCGCTGCGCAAGAAGATCAATCTGCTCCAGACACCGGCCGACCGCGCCGAGGTGGCCGCCGAACGGCGCCGCGTCAGCGTCGAAACATTCTCCGACGGTTCGGCCTGCCTCATGGTGAACGGACCCGCGGACGAGATCCATGCCTGCTTCGCCCGCGTCCAGGCGATGGCGAGGGCGATCCATGCCGGTCAGACGAACACCTTCGGGCTCCCATCGCGGATCGAGATCATCGATGAACGCGACATCAACGCCCTCATGTGCGACATCCTGCTCCGCCCCCAGCCGAAGCTGCGCATCCGGGTGCGAGAGCTCGACCCGGTGACGGGGATCGAAAGCGAACGGTCGGCCTCGATGCTCGATGACACCGGAGAGCCGCTGTTCTCCGCTGACGAGCGGAGCATCTCCGGCCTCACGGATCTTCTCGATCCCCCAGCGGCCCCAGATCGGAATACGACCGCTGACCCGACCGCCACGGGCGATAGACCCTCCGTCGCGGATCCGCGCACCGGCGGCGACAACAGTCCGCCCGCCCACACGTATGCGCCCGGCGATCCGCGCACCAGCACAAGCCCGGACACCAGCCGCGAGTCGCGCGACGGCACACCTGTGTCTTGCAGTCCGGGCAGCCCGGGTTCGGCCTTCTTCCCCGGTCCGCAGCCACATCCCGTGCCACGGGAGTATTTCATCGACGTCTCCATGCCGACGGGTCCGCACTGGATCCGCAATCAGGCAGGACTCGTCGTCACGCTTCCGCTCATGTCGCTCCTCGGAGACTCGAACCTTCCCGGCGTCCTGCCCGACGGCTCTCCGATCCCCGCGGAGACGGCGCGTCGCATCGCCGCCGGCTCACCCACGCTCACGCGCATCCTCACGGACCCGGCCACGGGCACTCCGATCAACGCCCAGGCGAAGACGTATGCGATTCCCCAGCAGGTGAGAAGGACGCTCATCTCCCAATGGATGATGTGCACCGTGCCAGGCTGTCGGAGAACAGCGGAGAAGTCTGAGATCGACCATGTCGACCCCTTCAATCACGACGACCCGAGCCACGGCGGGCTGACGCGATTCGGCAACCTCCATCCCCTGTGCAAGAAGGACCACGCGCTCAAGACCGCCCGGCGATACTCGGTGCGCATGGCGGACCGGGGGTCGGCGACCCCGGCCGTCGACTACCAATTCGGGCACGGCCTCATGACCACGGTGACAGCACCCGACCAGCCGATCAATGCGGCGCAGGCGATCGAACTCTGCGAACTCCTCCGGGAGAAGCCGCTGCGACGAGCCGTGCCGGACCATGCGGTGCCCGACGAGTCCGCGATCGTCGAGGTCATGCCCACCGAGGCGCAGATCGCCGAGTGGGAGGCCGAAAACAGTCGGGTCGCGGACGAGGCCGCTCGGCAGACGGCGATGAAGGACGCCATCGCCCGCTCCGAAGCCGCTCGGCGCAGACGCCGGCTCTGGCAGGCGCTCCATTGGAATGAGATCGACTGGAACGAGATCGGCCACCAGAAGAGCCTCCCGCCGGGATCCGATCTGCTCACGATGAAGGCACTGCCACCAGGCCCCACCGTTCGCAGACCCCGTCGCGACGAACCCGATCCCGGACAGCTGCAGGCGGAGCGGAGATGGCGAGCCCGATCGTCGACGCCGTGCGCCTACTTCGACACGAGGATCGCCGAGGCGGTGGCCGAGCATTTCCCGGGCAATGAGACGTTCACCGATGACGGCGTCATCGGCCCCGACGAGCCACTCGAATACCCTCAGACCTTCGGTGGAGGCTCAGATGAGAGGATCTGGGACCACGACCCGACATGCGATCCGCCCCCGTTCTGACCGGGACCGAAGCTCCGTGGGCCGTGCAGGAGCCCAGTGGGCTGTGCAGGCACTCGGCCAGGAGGAGTATCGCACCGTCATCAGAGCTTCTCCGAACTCTGCGGGAACTCCGCTCCCGGGGCAGGCTCCCACAGTTCGATCCGGTTGCCTTCGGGATCGGTCACCCACCCGAAGCGTCCGATGCCCTCCATCTCCTGGATCTCATCGACGACGTCCGCCTCGGCGGCCTGCAGCTGCTCGAGCATCGCATCGAGATCGTCCACTCGGAAGTTGAGCATCGTCTGCTGCCGATCGACACCATCGGGCCGTGACCCGAAGTAGTCGGTCTCGTCCTCGAACGCCGCGACCACCGTCGGTCCCGCCGCCTGACGCCACACCCCGTCCGTCATGTCGATGCCGAGCATGTCCTGATACCACGCGGACAACGCCTCGGGGTCACGGGCACGCATGAAGTATCCGCCGATTCCGGTCACTCTCTCCATGCCAGCCACCTTACGTTCGGCCTCGACCCACGGGAACCCCCACCGCTCGTCGGAACTCCCCGTGCACCCGGCCCCCACCTCGGCGCGCATCCCATCATTCGGGAATCTCAGGAATGGGACCCGCACACGATGCGTTCCGCTGACAGGTCTACGCTCGACACTGACCACGACTCCCACATGCGAAAGGACATCCCCATGAGCAGATTCGCTGTCACCAACGCCAACACCGGTGAGCTGGAGGAGGAATTCCCCTCGGTTCCCGTCGGGGAGATTCCCGGTTACATCGACCGCGGTCATGACGCCTTCACCGCGTGGAAGGACACCCCGCTCATCGAACGCTCGGCGATCCTCCGTCGGTTCGCCGACCTCGTCGACGCCAATGCCGACGAGATGACCGACATCATCGGTCGGGAGATGGGCAAACCGAAGCAGCAGGGCCTCGCCGAGGTCGACAAGGTCGCCCGCACCGCCCGCTGGTTCGCCGATCACGCCCACATGCACCTCAATCCCACGGAGCTGCCGTCTGCCGGAGCCGCCCGCAGCTACGTCCGCCACGACCCCCTCGGCGTGCTGCTCGGCATCATGCCGTGGAACTTCCCGTACAACCAGATCGCCCGCTTCGTCATCCCCAACCTCGTCGTCGGGAACGCGATCATCATGAAGCAGGCGTCGATCTGTCCGAAGTCCTCCCAGTACTTCGCCGACCTCCTCGTCGAGGCGGGCCTGCCGGTCGGCGTGTACCAGAACATCTACCTCGACAGCTCCCACGCCGAGGAGGTGCTCAAGGATCCGCGGGTCAAGGGCTTCTCGCTCACCGGCTCCGAGGCCGCCGGCGCCTCCGTCGCGGGAATCGCGGCGAAGTACCTCAAGCGCTCCGTCCTCGAGCTCGGCGGCAACGATCCCCTCGTCGTCCTCGACTCGACCGACGTCCCGGCGCTGGCGAAGAAGGTCGTCGGCATCCGCCTGACGAACGCGGGCCAGGTGTGCACCTCACCGAAGCGCTTCATCGTCGTCGACGAGCTCTACGACGAGTTCGTCGCCGAGGCGAAGAAGGCCGTCGAGGCGACGAAGGTCTCGACCTTCGATGATCCCGAGGTGGGCATGGGACCGCTGTCGTCGGAGAGCGCCCGCGATGAGATCGTCGAGCGGATCCAGAAGTCCGTCGAGGACGGCTCGACCCTGGTCACCGGAGGCCAGAAGCTCGACCGTCCCGGCTGGTTCATGTCGCCGGCCCTGCTCACCGACATCGACCCGGACTCCGATCTCGGCTGCAACGAGCTCTTCGGACCGGCGGTGATGATCTACCGGGCGAAGGACGAGGAGGACGCGCTGCGCATCGCCAACCACTCCGACTACGGGCTGATGAGCTCGGTGTGGACGGACGACCTCGAGAAGGGCGAGCGCTTCGCCGCCCGGATCAACGCCGGCATGAGCTTCGTCAACTCGCACATGGAATCCGGTCCGGAGTACCCGTTCGGCGGCATCAACCGCTCCGGCTACGGGCGCGAGAACGCCGAGTGGGCGCTGCGCGCGTTCACCAACGAGCACCTCATCCGCGTCCACCCCTGACCCCGCGGCGAGCCCGACCGTGCCGCGCTGACTGGTCTGCGGCGGGTCCCGACACCTGAGCGCCCACCGTCATGCGGACGGTGGGCGCTCGCGCAGTGATCGGCGGCGGTGTCCAGGGCGGGCCTGTCATCGGCGGCAATGCCAGCTGACAATGATGTTTGTCGCCATTCGGGGTGGACAGTCGTACCGGGCGGTGCCAGACTGAACTTCCATCCAACGGGGCCCGACCCATCGCGCCACGGGGTATCGCCCCACTGTCGAGAAAGGTCTGCACATGTCCGAGAACACCAACGAATCCGGTTCCGTCACCGCTTCCGAAGCCGCCCGCATCATGGACGACCCCAACTCCACCGAGGAGCAGCGTTCGGTCGCCGCCAGTGTGCTGCGCCAGTCCGGCGGCCGCGACGGTGAGACGAGCGCGTGGGTCGCCTCCGAAGCCGGAGACCTCACCCGCGAAGGTGACTCCGAGGAGGTTCGCTCCGTCGCCGCAAGCGATCTGTCCCAGGCGGACAAGGAACGCGACGAGAACTCCTGACCCCTGACGGCACTGCCCTTTGCGGCACCGCCTCAGGCCGGTGGCGATCCCGCCACCGGCCTGTCGCATGTCCGGGTCACCTCCGCCGATGGCATGATCGAGTGCCGATGGCATGATGGAAAGCCGCCGACACCGCCGCCGTGACGGCGACGGCGCGAATATGACGGAAAGGACGCTGACATGGACGAACGCGACGTCGTTCCCGGGCACATCGCGGTTCGCGGCGCCCACGAGCACAACCTCCGCGACATCGACATCGACATCCCCCGCGACACCGTCGTCGCCTTCACCGGCATCTCCGGTTCGGGCAAGTCCTCGCTGGCCTTCGGCACGATCTACACGCACTCGCGGCAGCGCTACCTCGAATCCGTCGCCCCTTACGCCCGGCGCCTCATCGACCAGGGTTCGCCCCCGCGGGTCCGCCTCATCACGGGTCTGCCGCCGGCCGTCGCCCTCCGACAGCAGCAGTCCGGCAGCACCCGCTCGACCGTGGGCACCGTCTCCCGGGTCTCCAACGTCCTCCGCATGCTCTACTCACGGTCCGGCACCTACCCCGAGGGCTACCGTCCTGCCGATCTCGCCGGCAAGTTCCCCCGGGACGCCGCACCGCTGGACTCCGACAGCTTCTCCCCGAACACCGCAGTCGGCGCATGCCGCACCTGCTCCGGCATGGGGCGTCTCCTCCAGGTCGACGAGGACCTCCTCGTCGGCGATCCCCACCTGAGCATCGACGACGGCGCGATCGTCGCGTGGCCGGGGGCCTTCGGCGGGAAGAACAACCGGCGCGTCCTCCGCGACCTCGGCATCGACATCACCGTCCCGTTCGACTCCCTGCCCGCCGACACCCGGGAGTGGGTGCTCACGACCAGCGACCGGCCCACCATCGTCGTCGAGGAGGGCTACAAGGGCACGTACATGAGCCCCAAGCGCTGGGTCGAGCACACCTTCGCCGACTCGCCGTCGGCGCGGATGCGGGCGAAGGCCGCGTCCTTCATGACCGACAAGCTCTGCCCGACCTGCCACGGCAAACGGCTCAACCCCGAAGCCCTCGCCGTGACGATCGCCGGCATCGACATCGCCGAGGCGGCCCGACTTCCCCTCACCGGTCTCGTCTCCTTCCTCGAAGCCGCCCGCACCCATCCGGCGACGACCGAGCTCTCCGTCGAACGCCACCAGGCCGCGCAGGCGCTCATCGACGCCCTGATCAGCCAGCTGGGCACGATGGTCGACCTCGGCCTCGGCTATCTCGAAGTCGCCCGCCCCACCTCGACGCTCTCGAGCGGTGAGCTCAAGCGCCTCCACCTGGCCACGCAGCTGCGCAGCGGCCTCTTCGGCGTCCTCTACGTGCTCGACGAACCCTCGGCCGGTCTCCATCCCGCCGACCTCGAGCTCCTGCTGACCGCCCTCACACGGCTCAAGGACGACGGCAACACCGTCTTCGTCGTCGAGCACAGCGCGCAGGTCGTCCGCGCCGCCGATTGGATCGTCGACCTCGGTCCCGGAGCCGGTCGGTACGGGGGTGAGGTGCTCTTCAACGGACCGTCGGCCGGTCTCGCCGAGGTGGCCGACTCGGTCACTGCCCGCTACCTCGGCGCTGCGCCTCCGCTTCCGCCAGGCGGGTCGGGGGCGCGGCAGCTCACCGATTGGGTCGAGCTCCGCGACGTCACCGGACACAACCTCACCGGCATCGACGTCCGGCTGCCGCTCCACGCGCTCTCGGCGATCACGGGAGTCTCGGGCTCCGGGAAGACCTCCGTGCTCACGGCCCTGGCCGATGCCATCCGGGCCCGCCTCGACTCGGCCGAGGTCGCAGCTGATGAGGAGCGCAATCCGGCCGCAGTCGAGATCGGGGACGAACTCGTCCACGGGGTGCCCGTCTGGGACCTCGGCAGCGATGAGCTGACGACGGGATCGACGTCCGGCCTCGAGGCCCTCGAGCGCATCATCGTCGTCGACCAGAAGCCGATCGGGCGGACCTCCCGGTCGACACCGGCCACCTACACCGGCCTCTTCGACGGCGTCCGCAGGCTCTTCGCGGCCCAGCCCGGGGCGAAGGAGCGCGGGTTCGGGGTCGGGCGGTTCTCGTTCAATCAGCCGGAGGGACGGTGCCCGGTCTGCCTCGGCGACGGAGTCGTGAGCATCGAGCTCCTCTTCATGCCGACGGAGACGGCGCCGTGTCCGGAATGCCACGGCAAGCGCTACAACCCCGAGACCCTCGAGGTCACCTACCGCGACCGGACGATCGCCGATGTGCTCGCGATGACCGTCGATGAGGCCGCGGACTTCCTCGCCGAGGTGCCGGTGGCGACGACGATCCTCACCCTGCTGCAGAACATCGGACTCGGCTATGTCAGCCTCGGGCAGAGCGCGCCGACCCTCTCCGGCGGAGAGGCGCAGCGGATCAAGCTCGTCTCCGAACTCCACCGGTCATCGCGGGGGCGCAGCCTCTACATCCTCGACGAGCCGACGACGGGTCTCCACCCGGCCGACATCGACATGCTCATCGGTCAGCTCCAGCGGCTCGTCGATGCCGGGAACACAGTCGTCATCGCCGATCACGATCTGCGCACGCTGCGCGTCGTCGACTGGATCGTCGACCTCGGACCCGGGGCCGGCACGGACGGCGGGTCGATCGTCGCGAAGGGAACCCCCACGGACCTCGCCGCCCAGGGCGCCGCTGCTGCCGGCTCCACGGCCAACGGTGCCGGCGCAGCGGCCGGCCTCACCGCCGCCTACCTCGCAGCGGCCGGGGCCTCTGCGTAGAGCGCGGTGACGAGCGGTTCGAGTTCGGGCATCTCGCGGGCTTCGGCGAGGGTCTCCTCGAGCACCCGGTCATGGGTCGGGTGCGCGGCGAGGAGCAGCTTCTCCCCCGCCGGTGTGAGCTCGGTGTAGATGCCGCGCCGGTCATCGGCGCAGAGGATGCGGGTGAGCAGCCCCCGATCCTCGAGGCGCGTGACGAGCCGCGTCGTCGCGCTGCTCGAGAGCGCCGCCGCTCGGGCGAGCTGACTCATCCGCATATGCCATCCGTCCTGCCTGCTCAGGGCGTCGAGCACGGTGAACTCGACGACGGAGAGCTCGTGTTCGCGTTGCAGGCTCTTCTCGAGCCGGGTGTCGATGAGGCCGTGGAGCGCGGCCAGGGTGCGCCAGCCGCGGGCGCGGATCTCCACGGCGTCGTCCCTGATGCCCATGTGTTCCTCCTCGCAATCTCGATCTCCCTATGATACACCACTTGCGCCGATAGACCGCGTGTGCAAGTATTTATTTCCATGCGTCTGCAACTACTGCACACGCCGCATATTGCACAAGCACCTCACAGACCACCGTTCCGGAAGGACACCTCATGCCACTCGCGCTCCTCGCACTCGCCATCGGCGGGTTCGGAATCGGACTCACGGAGTTCGTCATCATGGGCCTGCTGCCCGAGGTCGCCGCCGACTTCGCCGTCACGGAGACCGTCGCCGGCTACCTCATCTCCGGTTACGCCCTCGCCGTCGCGCTCGGCGCCATCCTCATCACCGTCGCCCTGACCAGGGTCAACCGCAAGACCGCGCTCGTCGGCCTCATGGTCCTCTTCATCATCGGCAACGCGCTCTCCGCCCTCGCCCCGACCTACGAGATGATGATGATCGGGCGCATCGTCGCCGCCCTCTGCCACGGCGCGTTCTTCGGCATCGGCTCGGTCGTCGCCGCCGGACTCGTCGCCCCGAATCGGCAGGCCGCCGCCATCTCGATGATGTTCGCGGGCCTCACCAGCGCCAACGTCCTCGGCGTTCCCCTCGGCACGTTCCTCGGCCAGGCCGCCGGCTGGCGCTCGACCTTCTGGGCGATCGCGATCATCGGCATCATCGCCCTCGTCGGCATCGTCACCCTCATCCCCAGGGACGCCGGACGCGCGACCGCGACCGGCAGTATCCTCGGCGAGTTCCGGATCTTCCGCACGCCGCAGGTGTGGGCCTCGATCCTGCTCACCGTCCTCGGCTACGGCGGCATGTTCGGCGCCTTCACCTACATGGCGTTCACCCTCACCGGCGTCTCCGGCTTCGCCGCCTCGACCGTGCCGTGGCTCCTCGTCCTCTTCGGCGTCGGACTCTTCATCGGCAACTTCCTCGGCGGGCGCGCCGCCGATCGGAGCCTCGGTGCCACTCTGCTCACCCTGCTCATCGGCCTCGTCGTCATCCTCGCCGTGTTCTCGCAGGTCGCAGGCTCGCAGCCGGCGACGATCATCGCGCTCTTCCTCATGGGCGGCTTCGGCTTCGCCACCGTGCCGGCGCTGCAGATGCGCATCATGAACCATTCGGGGACGGCGCAGACCCTCGGGTCGGGCGCGAACATCGCCGCGTTCAACGTCGGCAACGCCTTCGGCGCCTGGGTCGGCGGACTGACGATCGCCGCGGGCCTCGGCTACGCCTCCCCGCTCTGGGCCGGCGCGCTCGTCACCCTGGCCGGCCTCGTCGTCTTCGTCATCGCCGGACTCTCCCGCGGGGGAGAGCTGCGCCGAGGCGGTCCGGCCTCCCGGGACGAGTCGACGCGAGAGACCGCTGAGGCTCCGGCGACCGCGGGCTGAGGTCTGCTCACCATGCCACCCGGATCGCCTCGGCGGCGCTGAGGGCGAGTTCGACGGGCACTCCGTCGATGCTCACCCCGATCGCCGAGGCGGCCGGGTTGACGGCTGTCACCTGGAGAACCGTGCCGAGCACGATGCCGCGGGCCTTCAGGTAGCGCAGCAGTTCGGGGGAGCGATCGGAGACGCGGACGACGGTGACATCGCGACCGGGAGTCACCTCGGCGAGTGAGAGGTTCGGTGCCGCTTCGGTGCGACCGTCGGCATCGGGGATCGGGTCCCCGTGCGGATCCCGGGTGGGGCCGCCGAGCACGGCATCCATCCGCTCGAGCACGAGGTCGGAGACCGCATGCTCGAGGCGGTCGGCTTCATCGTGGACCTGATCCCAGCTCAGTCCGAGCTTCTCGACGAGGTAGGTCTCGACGATCCGGTGCCGACGGACGATCTCGACGGCGATCTCCCGCCCGGCCGGGTGAGGGCGATCGCCCCATAGGGCTCGTAGTCGAGGTAGCCGTCCTTCGCGAGCTTCTTGAGGTTCGCCGAAACCGTCGAGGCGGTCACGCCCAGCTGTTCGGCGAGATCCGTCGTGGCGGGACGGCCTCCGGGCCATTCGTAGGCCTTCCAGATGAGGGTGACGTAGTCCTCGACCATGCGGGTGACTGCGGGACGTGGCACGTTGACCATTCTATGCATGGGGATCCTACGCGCGCGGTCCCGTCGTCGCCCCCGCCTCGGCGGGGTCCGTCCTCTCCGCCGCGGCCGCCGTCAGCTGCGTCGTGCGGCGGAACGGGGCGGCAAGGGTCGGAATGATGTCCCTGCGGTGGAGGATGAGGAAGATGATCGCGAGGACGACCTGGATCGCCGAGAGCACGTAGCGTCCGGTCGTGTCGGTGACGAAGAACTGGATGCCGAAGAGCGCGGCGAGTCCGACCGCGGGGATCCAGTGGAAGCGCAGGGCCAGGATGATGGCGACGCCGAGGATGGTCTGCGTGGCCGTGAGCGTGAACTCCTCGACCTGCCGGGCGTCGAGGGGCAGCATCGTGTCGCCGCCGCCGAGGAAGTGGGCGACGGGCAGGGAGCCGACGAGCAGGCTCCACTGGTTGACCTTCGAGGCGATGAGCGTGGCGATCGCCGCACCGCCGAGTCCGCGGAGGGCGAACATCGCGGCGATGATGAACTCCGGTGACTCCGAGGCGAGCGGGGCGAGCCACTGGACGAGGAAGTAGGAGTCGATGCCGAGCGTCGAGCCGGAGGCCACGAGCGCCTCGGCGAAGGGCTCAGCCGAGGTGAGGATGATCGCCGCGGAGACGATGAACATCGCCACGACGGTGACCCGGCGGGCCCGCGTCGGCATCGAGACGATGAGGGCTGCGGCGCCGACGAACTCCTCGTCGCTGGTGTCGGCGCCCTGGCCGGCCCGCCACAGGTAGAGCCCGAAGATGACGATGAGGCCGATGCCGAACCACAGCGGGATGCTGCCGATGAGCGGGATGATGAACGCGATGAGGGCGAGGATGACGAGGAAGCCGATGTCCATCCGGCTCTCGCCGCTCAGCTGCAGGGCGCGGTTGACCGGGCCGCCGGTGCGCTTCGAGACGCGGTAGGCGACGAGGAGGGCGATGATGACGACGAGCGGCCAGCCGAAGCCGAGGAGCAGGCGGTTCGACCCGGTCATGTTCGCGGCCGCGAAGTGGAGGTACTGCGGGTCCGAGCCCGACCGGTACGCGTAGTAGAGGTCGACGGCGTACTCGGGGAGGACGGCGATGAGGGCGAGGAGCGCGATCGCCAGCGCCCCGGCGATGTCCTTCTGGGCGGCCTCGGCGGCCCAGGCGAGGAGGAACGCGGCGGCGACGATCGCGGCGCCGAAGAGGACGAGCTCGATGACGGGGGCGATCTCGATGCCGGCGATGCGCACGACGACGGCGGGAGCGGCGACGAGCAGGCAGAGGATGATGCGGCGGATGAGTGCAGGGGGCACGTGGACTCCTTCAACGTGCCGCAGCCGGGGAGGACCTCGGACGCGACAAGCGGCCGAAGGTCTCGTTCGCCTCACGCGCCCCATCTCAGTCGATGAGGTCCCTGCGAGGTGCCGCGCCGGGCGGTCCTCGTGACCGCCAGTGTGTCGACAGGGCTCAAGCCGGTGGTCGCCGGCGAGGAACTACTCCCCTTCGCCCTCCAGGCTCGTCCACGCGGGTTCGGTGTGTCTACGCACACCTGAGACTTGGGCATCCCACACAATTGCCGCAGCCCTCGTCTACCCCGAGATCTCGGGGCAGACGAGGGCTGTCGCCGGTGTGCTAGTGGCTCAGATCACCGGAGCGGGGACGGTCGCGACGTCAGCGGCCGGCAGTCGGATGCCGCCGGCTCACGAGTTGTCGTCGACGAGCGGAGCCTCGTCGCGGGTGACCTCCCGCTGGTCCTCGGGCTTCTGGATGAAGAACGCGAGGACGACGGGGACGAGCCCGATGATCGACGCGAGCAGGAACGCATTGTGGGCGCCGGGGGCGCCGGCTTCGGCGACGCTCTCACCGGCGGCCTGTCCGGTGTGCAGCGCCGAGGAGTAGATCGAGATGAGCAGGGCGGTGCCCGCCGCACCGGCCACCTGCTGCAGCGTGTTGAGCGCCGCCGATCCGTGCGAGTAGAGGTGCCGTTCGAGGGATCCCAGCGACGCCGAGAAGAGCGGGGTGAACGATCCGGCGAGGCCGAGGGACATGCCGATCTGGATGATGACGAGGACCCACACCGGGGTGCCGATGCCGACGTTCGAGTACGCGAACATCGCCGAGGCGATGAGGATCGTGCCGGGGATGAGCAGCGTCCGCGGTCCCTTGGCGTCGTAGATCCGACCCATCACCGGGCCGAGGAGGCCCATGAGGATCGACCCCGGCAGCAGGACGAGGCCCGACTGGGTCGCACCGAGGCCGACGACGTTCTGCAGGTAGAGCGGCAGGAGGGAGAGCGTGCCGAACATCGAGAGCGCGACGACGGCCATGATGATGACCGAGAGGACGTAGTTGCGCGAGGTGAACACGCGCAGATCGAGCAGCGCCCGATCCGCTCTGATGAGGACGAGCTGCCGCCACACGAAGAGGCCGAGGAAGATGAGGCCGCCGGCGATCGCCGTCCACGCCAGGCCCGTGCCCGCCGAGGCGCCGGCACCGGATTCGCCGCCGCCGAACTGGCTGAGGCCGAAGACGATGCCGCCGAAGGCGAACGCCGAAAGGATGATCGAGACGGCGTCGATGGGGGCGTGGGTGGTCTCGCCGAGGTTGGTCATCCACTTCGCGCCGAGACCGAGGGCGATGAGGCCGATCGGCAGGACGATGCCGAAGAGCCAGCGCCAGCCGAGGGAGTCGAGGACGATGCCCGACATCGTCGGGCCGATGGCCGGAGCCAGGGAGATGACGAGGCTGACCCGTCCCATCATGCGGCCCCGCTGATGCGGCGGGACGACGTTCATCATCGTCGTCATCAGCAGCGGCATCATGATGCCCGTGCCGCCGGCCTGGACGACGCGTCCGAGCAGGAGCATCGGGAAGCCCTGCGAGAGCAGGCAGATGAGCGTGCCGAGACAGAAGAGGATCATCGCGGTGAGGAAGATCTGCCGCGTCGTGAAGCGCTGGAGGAGGAAGCCGGTCGTCGGGATGACGACGGCCATCGTGAGCATGAACGCGCTCGTCAGCCACTGGCCGAGTTCCGGCGGGATGTGGAGCGAGCGGTTGAGTTCGGGTATCGCGATCGCCATCGTCGTCTCGTTGAGGATCGCGACGAAGGCGGCGACGAGAAGCAGCCAGATGACCCGCATCCCCGCTGGATCGATGACGTCATCGCTCGAGGCTGAGGCAGGGGTGGTGTTCTTGTCGGTCGACAAGTCAGGACTCCGATCGGACGTGGTGGTCGGTCTCCGCAGATGAGGCGGGATCTCAGGCAGACACAGCACTCAACGGCGACGTCGTTGGGCTTATTCCGGCTGCAGGAAGAATTGTCGCACAGTTCTCCTCTCCGGCCTCCAGCGTCGCATGCGGTGCTGACACGGAATCTTTCGCACCGCCTCGGCGTTGGCAGGATCATGACGGACACTGAGGATACGACGCAGACAGACTCAGCAGGCAGGGACGTGGAGTTCGGGGTCGACACCTTCGGGGCGGTGACGATCAGCGGTGACGGTTCCCCGGTGACGCAGTCGCAGGCGATCCGCGACATCGTCGACGACGTGGTCCTCGCCGATGAGGTGGGTCTCGACTTCTTCGGGGTCGGGGAGCATCACCGGCCCGACTTCGCCGTCTCGAGTCCGGAGATGGTGCTCTCGGCGGCTGCGGCGCGGACGAAGTCGATCCATCTCGGATCGACGGTCACCGTGCTCAGCTCCGATGACCCGGTGCGAGTCTACGAGCGCTTCGCGACCCTCGATGCGGTCTCGCACGGACGGGCCGAGATCGTCGCGGGACGCGGCTCGTTCATCGAGTCGTTTCCGCTCTTCGGGTATGACCTCAGCGACTACGAGGTGCTCTTCGAGGAGAAGCTCGAGCTGCTCGCGAAGCTGCTGCGGGACCAGCCGGTGACGTGGCAGGGAACGACGCGGGCGCCGCTGTCGAACCAGTCCGCGTACCCGACCACGGAGAAGCCGATTCCCGCCTGGGTCGGGGTCGGCGGCAGCCCCGAATCGGTGGTGCGCACCGCGAAGTACGGGTTCAACCTGTTCCTCGCGATCATCGGCGGCGCACCCGAGCGGTTCGCCCCCTATGTCGACCTCTTCAAGCGCGCGCAGGACGAATACGGTGTGCCGCATCGGCCCGTGGCCATCCACTCGCCGGGCCTCGTCGCCGACACCGATGAGGCGGCGCGCGAGCTCGTCGCCGAGGGCTGGCTGCGGTCGCGGAAGAAGATCGGCCGCGAACGCGGCTGGCCCCCGCCGCAGCCGGGCGACTTCGAGGCGGAGATCGAGTCCGGCTCCCTCTACGTCGGCTCCCCGGAGACCGTGGCGAAGAAGATCGCGAGAACCGTGCGCGCCCTCGGCGTCAACCGCTTCGACCTCAAGTACGACCAGGCCGAGGTCACGCACGCCGCGCTGCAGACGTCGATCGGCCTCTATGGGGAATCGGTGGTCCCGCTCGTCAAGGACATCCTCTCCGGCAGCTGACCGCGGGCGGGAGCCGAACTCACTGTTTCGGACGCCAACCGGCACCCGCGTCGATGGCATCGGCGATTCTCAGGCTGGCGTCCCGGAGCGCCATCGCCTGATCGTCGCTGAGCGCATCGAAGACCAGACGACGGACCAGCTCGGCGTGGGCCGGAGACGCGTCGGAGACGATGTCGAGGCCGCTCTCAGTCAGTCGCGCAACGGTGACCCGACCGTCGTCGGGATCGGCGTTCCTGATTGCCAGCCCTCGCTTCTCAAGACGTGCGACTGCACGGGAGAGGCGAGAAAGAGTGCTGTTGGCAAACCGGGCCAAGGCACTCATTCGCAACGTGTGCCCGTCGGCTTCTGACAGGGCGAAGAGGATGCCGAACTCGAAGTGGCTGATCCCCCAGTTCTCCTGCAGCTGCGCATCGAGCACCGGCGGCAGCCATTCGAGCACTGTGGCCAGGGCCGACCAGGTCTCGAGCTGAGACCCCGAGAGGGGACCGCCGCGCTGCAGATCTGAGGATTCCTCGGAGGTCATCCGACCACAGTAGTCGATTACTTGACCAGGAAACCATTCGCGCTTAGTTTTTACTTGTCTGAGAAAGTAAATGAGCGGCAGGGAGTGCAACGATGAGTCTGCAGGGCAAAACTGTGTTCATCAGTGGGTCGACTCGTGGAATCGGCCATGCCATCGCTGTGGGGTGTGCGGCTGACGGCGCCGAGGTGATTGTGCACGGACGCACCGAACCGGCAGTCGACGCGGCCATCGATCGAATCCGTGCTGCGGTGCCCGGAGCGTCGATCAGCGGGTGTGCGGCCGATCTGGCCGTAAGCGTGGAGGTATCAGGGCTCCTCGACCGGCTCCGAGACCTCGGGGTCGACGTGCTCATCAACAACGCCGGGATCTTCGACGTCGCCGACTTCACGACGATCAACGATGATGAGTGGTCGCGGTATCTCACTGTCAACCTCATGGCCGGAGTGCGGCTGTCGAGGGCCCTCCTCGGCGGCATGCTCACGCGGAATTGGGGCCGAATCATCTTCATCGGAACCGAGTCGGCCGTCGATGTGCCCGCGGATATGATCCACTACGGAACGACCAAGGCCGCGGCGCTGGCACTGAGCAACGGACTCGCGAAACTCACCAAGGGCACTGCGGTGACCGTGAATACCGTTCTCGGTGGTCCGACCTATTCTGACGGGGTTTCCGCACGCATCGAGGAGATCGCGGCAGAACGGGAGATTTCGACCGAACAGCTGAAATCCGGCCTCGTGCGCCCGACGTCGCTGCTCGGACGCTTCATCGACCCGGAGGAAATCGCCGACGTGGTGGTCTTCCTCGCCGGTCGTCGTTCCTCAGCGATCAACGGAGCGGCGGTGCGAGTCGACGGCGGCGTCCTCACGACGCTGACGTGAGTGCACTCGCCATGCAACTCGTTCAACGCGCGGCGCAGGGAGCACCGTGTCCATCGCTGTCCGGATGCTCGATCAAGCGCTCGTGCGGATGAGTTGAGGCCGCACAGTGTGTCCGTCCCCGACGTGCGGCCTCCGCGGAGGCTGTATCCGGTACCGCCGGGCGGGGAAGCACCGAGGGAACAGACAGGAGCCGAGCAGCACCCGACGGTGAGCCTGTCGCGCGAACGCAACCTGGGCTGGGACCTCACTCCGGATCCGTCGCCACCCCGGATGCGTCGGCGCCAGCCGGTTCCCAGAGCTGGATGACGTTGTCTTCCGGGTCGGTGAGGATCGCGAACCTGCCGTTGGGATAGGTCTCCGGATCGACGTCCACCGCGATCCCGGCCTGCCGCAGCTGCGAAACCATCAGGTCGAGGTCGGCGACGCGGAAGTTCACCGACCAGGTCTTGGCCGGTCCACCGAAATGCTCCGAGTCCGCGGGCATGGCCGCGAACACGGTCGGGCCGGACTGCTGCCACCACGAGGGCGTGTCGTAGGTCTCGGGAGGTGCCTCGACTCCCAGATGCCGTTCGTACCAGGCGGTCAGCTCATCGGGCCGCTCAGCGCGAAAGAAGACCCCACCGATACCGGTCACACGTTCCATGCCCTCCTCGCTTCCGTCGTTGAGCTCTGGATGGTCCGCCGTTCGGGGCAGTCTGGTCTGGGCAGTCTAGTTCACTCCGGCTGTGTGTGACGCCCGAGACGGGTCGGAAGGAGACGAATCGTCTCTGCGGAACGGGATCCGGTATCGAGGATGACAGTCAGTATCGAGGACGGCAACAGTATCGAGAAGGGCTGGGGCAGCAGACACATCCCGGGCACGACGAAGGCCCCGAACCAGAGGTCCGGGGCCAACGCCTGCGAGTGCTGTCTCAATTGCTCTCGAGTGGAGGTAAGGGGACTCGAACCCCTAACCCTCTGCTTGCAAAGCAGATGCGCTACCAATTGCGCCATACCCCCAGGTGGGTTATCACCCTACACCGAGTCGGTGTGCTTTGACCATTCGGCCTGGGCACGCTGATTCGTGTGCCGCCACCGGAAGAACACCCCCAGCCCCACAAGGGTGAGACCGGAGAGAATCCACTTCTTCATGATCCTCCTCGAAAGGAAGTGGGCCTACCTGGACTTGAACCAGGGACCTCTTCGTTATCAGCGAAGCGCTCTAACCGCCTGAGCTATAGGCCCTTTTCGGGGTGAACCCGAAGTAAAAATATACCGAACGGCGCATCCCCTGCACAAATCCGCGCGCCGTGACACGCCTCACAGCGTGCCGGCGCGCGGATCCTGTGCTGCCGGACCGGTCAGTTCAGACCGGTCATTTGAGACTCAGCTCAGTCGTCGGTGAGCGTCAGGTGGAAGCCTCCGGCGATGAGGGAGCCGATGTTGTAGACGAAGGCCGCCAGCGTCGAGAGCGCAGTCATGAGGACGATGTTGATGACCGCGATGATGAAGCCCGCGGCGACGACCCGGCCGAAGCCGAAGATGCCGACGATCCGCTCAGCCGACTCCGCGCCGGCGAGCTCGGTCATCGTCGCCTCCAGGCCGCTCATCACGCCGGTGGCCTGGAGGACGATCCAGAGGACGACGAACGCGACGATCGTCGCGATGCCGATGGCCACGGACATGAGGAACGACATCTTCATGACCGACCACGGGTCGACGGCGGCGACGGTGAGGCGGACGGTCCGGGGACCCTTCCGCTTCTTCCCCTTGCCGTTGTCGACCATGTTCTTCACGCCCATCTTCACGCCGCCGGAGCTTGCGCGCACCGTGTTCGCGACGTTGCCCATCACCGAGGTGGCCGGACCGCTGCCGGTCCCGCCCGCGGTTTGGGAGGCGGTCGACTGGGAGTCAGCGGTCTGCGTGCTCGCCGAGGTGGCCGGGGCGGTGGGTGCCGATCCCGTCGACGGTGCGCGGCCGGGCTTGGGCGAGGCCTTCGGGGCCGGCGGAGCGACGACTGTGGCCTTCTCCGTCGCCGGGGCAGCGGACTTCTCCGCCTTCGCCGAGGTGCCGGTGCGCGGCGCAGAACCGCCGCGCCCGCTGTTCGACGATCCCGAGGAGCCCGAGCGGCCGGAACCGGAGGACCCGGACGAACCCGAGCTCGCAGCGGTCTCGCTCTTGCCGGAACCGGCGGTCAGACGGGTCGATCCGCTCGATGTGCGGATGATCTTGCCGGGTCCTGACTGCTTGTTGTCGCTCACTCTTCCACATCCTCGCTGCCGGTCTCGGGGTCCAGACCTTCAGGTTCTGCGCCGGCGGTGTCGGCACCATCGGTCGCAGCACCCTCGGGCTGGGCACCCTCGGTCTCGGGTGCCGCGGCCTGAGGAGCTGCGCCCTCGAGTGCCGGAACCTCGGCGTCGTCTTCGTCTTCCACTGCGGTTTCGGGTCCACGGGTTACTGCGATGATACGGTCATTCTTGCCCGGCTTCGCGAACACCACACCCATGGTGTTGCGTCCCTTCGCAGGAACCTCGTCGATATTCGATCGCACCACCTTACCGCGCTCCATGACGACGAGGACCTCTTCTCCCTCGTCGACGATGAGGCCTCCGACCAAGTCTCCGCGCTGCTCGGTGATCTTCGCAACTCGGATTCCCAGGCCGCCGCGGCCCTGGACGCGGTACTCGTCGACCGGGGTGCGCTTGGCGTAGCCGCCCTCGGTGACGACGAAGACGTACGTGCCCGGCTGGACGACGTCCATGGTGAGCAGCTCGTCGTCCTTGAACTTCATGCCGGTGACACCGCCGGTGACGCGGCCGAGCGGCCGGATCGAGTCGTCGTCGGCTGCGAAGCGGATCGACATGCCCTTGCGGGAGATCATGAGGAGGTGGTCCTCGGATCCGACGATGCGTGCGGAGACGAGTTCGTCCGGCTCCCCCTTGTATTCGCGCAGGTTGATGGCGATGACGCCGCCGGTGCGGTTCGAGTCGTACTCGCTCAGGCGGGTCTTCTTGACGACACCGGACTTCGTCGCGAGGACGAGGAACTCGGCTTCGTCGTAGTCGCGGATCGAGAGCACCTTCGCGATCGTCTCACCCGGCTGAAGTGCCAGGAGATTCGCAACGTGCTGTCCCTTGGAGTCCCGGGAACCCTCAGGGATCTCATAGGCTTTCGCGCGGTAGACGCGGCCGGTGTTCGTGAAGAAGAGGAGCCAGTTGTGCGTCGAGGTGACGAAGAACTGCTCGACGACGTCGTCGCCGCGCAGCTGAGCGCCCTTGATGCCCTTGCCCCCGCGATGCTGGGCGCGGTAGAGGGTCGACTGGGTGCGCTTGGCGTAGCCGCCGCGCGTGATCGTCACGACGACCTCCTCCTCGGGGATGAGGTCCTCCATCGACACGTCGCCGTCGAACCCGGCGAGGATCTTCGTGCGGCGGTCGTCGCCGAACCGGTCGACGACCTCGTCGAGCTCCTCGGAGACGATCTCACGCTGGCGCGCAGGCGTTTCGAGGATGTGGTTGTACTCGGCGATGAGGGCCTCGATCTTCTCCGACTCCTCCTGGATCTTCAGCCGCTCGAGGGCCGCGAGGCGACGCAGCTGGAGGTCGAGGATCGCGTTGGCCTGGAGTTCGTCGACCTCGAGGAGCTCCATCAGCCCGGTCCGCGCCTCGTCCGAGGACGGGGAGCGGCGGATCAGGGCGATGACCTCGTCGAGGGCGTCGAGGGCCTTGAGGTAGCCGCGCAGGATGTGGGCGCGCTCCTCGGCCTTGCGGAGGCGGAACTTCGTCCGGCGGACGATGACCTCGATCTGGTGCTTGACCCACAGGCGCAGGAACGAGTCGAGCGAGAGGGTGCGCGGCACGTTGTCGACGAGCGCGAGCATGTTCGCGGAGAAGTTCTCCTGCAGCGAGGTGTGCTTGTAGAGGTTGTTGAGCACGACCTTCGCGACGGCGTCGCGCTTGAGGACGATGACGAGGCGCTGGCCGGTGCGGCCCGAGGACTCGTCGCGGAGGTCGGCGATGCCGGCGACCTTGCCGTCCTTGACGTACGAGGCGATCTTCGCCGCGAGCGTGTCGGGGTTGACCATGTAGGGCAGCTCGGTGACGACGAGGCACGTGCGGCCCTGGATCTCCTCGACCTCGACGACGGCGCGCTGGGTGATCGATCCGCGGCCGGTCCGGTAGGCGTCCTCGATGCCCTTGTGGCCGAGGATCGTCGCCCCGAGCGGGAAGTCGGGACCCTTGACGATGCCGAGGAGGGCTTCGAGCGCCTCCTCCTTCGTCGCCTCGGGGTGGGAGAGGAGCCACTGGGCGCCGGCGGCGAGCTCGCGGAGGTTGTGCGGCGGGATGTTCGTCGCCATGCCCACCGCGATGCCCGCCGAGCCGTTGGCGAGCAGGTTGGGGAACCGGGAGGGCAGGACGACGGGCTCGAGGCTGCGGCCGTCGTAGTTCGGCTGGAAGTCGACGGTGTCCTCGTCGATGTCGCGGACCATCTCCATGGCCAGCGGCGCGAGCTTGCACTCCGTGTACCGCGGTGCTGCGGCCCCGTCGTCGCCGGGTGAGCCGAAATTGCCCTGTCCGGCGATGAGCGGGTAGCGCATCGTCCACGGCTGGACGAGGCGGACGAGGGCGTCGTAGATCGCGGAGTCGCCGTGCGGGTGGTACTGGCCCATGACGTCGCCGACGACGCGGGCGCACTTGGAGAAGTTGCGGTCGGGGCGGTACCCGCCGTCGTACATCGCGTAGAGGACGCGGCGGTGGACGGGCTTGAGTCCGTCGCTGACGTCGCAGCGCGCGCCCGACGATGACGCTCATCGCATAGTCGAGGTACGACTTCTGCATCTCGAGGTTGAGATCGACCTGTTCGACGCGGTTGATCTCGGTGGGGGTTTCAAAATCGTCAGCCAATGTGGGCTCTTCCCTTGTGTCGTGACCGTTCTTCTGGCCTCGGTGCCCTCTCCCTCAGCGGGAGCAGCGCTCCCGCCCGTGAAGGCGCGGGGTCCGTGGCGAACGGCGGCGGATGGAATGTGCGTGGCAGGAGTGCGGATCCGGCGCCGAGGTGGGGCATCCGGATCCGCATGCCGGCTCAGATGTCGAGGAAGCGGACGTCCTTCGCGTTCTCCTGGATGAAGCGGCGACGTGAGTCGACGTCGTCGCCCATGAGGACGGTGAAGATCTCGTCGGCGACGATCCCGTCGTCGAGGGTGACCTGCCGGAGCAGACGCGTGTCGGGATCCATCGTCGTCTCCCACAGCTCTTCGTAGTTCATCTCGCCGAGGCCCTTGTAGCGCTGGATCGCCTGTTCCTTGGGCAGCCGCTTGCCCTCGGCCTTGCCGGTGGCCAGCAGCGCGTCGCGCTCCTTGTCCGTGTAGGCGAACTGGTAGGGCGCGTTCGACCACTTGATCTTGTAGAGCGGCGGCATCGCGAGGTAGACGTAGCCGTGTTCGATGAGCGGCTTCATGTACCGGAAGATCAGGGTGAGCAGCAGCGTCGTGATGTGCTGGCCGTCGACGTCGGCGTCGGCCATGAGGATGATCTTGTGGTACCGGAGCTTGTCGAGGTCGAACTCCTCGCCGATGCCGGTGCCGAAGGCGGTGATCATCGCCTGGACCTCGTTGTTGCCGAGTGCCCGGTCGAGCCTGGCCTTCTCGACGTTGAGGATCTTGCCGCGCAGCGGCAGGATCGCCTGCGTGAACGGGTTGCGTCCCTGCACGGCCGAACCGCCGGCAGAGTCGCCCTCGACGATGAAGACCTCGGAGATGTTCGGGTCCTTCGACTGGCAGTCCTTGAGCTTGCCGGCATGCCCGAGGACTCGAGGAGGCCCTTGCGCCGGGTCGCCTCACGGGCCTTGCGCGCGGCGAGTCGGGCCTGCGAGGCCTGCAGCGCCTTGCGCACGACGTCCTTGGCCTGGGCGGGGTTCGACTCGAGCCAGTGTCCGAGCTCGTCGCGGACGACGCGCTGGACGAAGCCCTTGACCTCGGAGTTGCCGAGCTTCGTCTTCGTCTGTCCCTCGAACTGCGGGTCGCCGACCTTGACGGAGATCACGGCGGTGAGGCCTTCGCGGATGTCATCGCCGGTGAGGTTGGGGTCCTTCTCCCGCAGCAGCTTCTGCTCGCGGGCGTAGCCGTTGATGAGCGAGGTCAGCGCGGTGCGGAAGCCCTCCTCGTGGGTGCCGCCCTCATGCGTGTTGATGACGTTGGCATACGTGTGGACCGACTCGCTGAAGGCCGTCGTCCACTGCATCGCGATCTCCAGGGAGAGCGTCTCGGAGGTCTCCTCGGCTTCGAAGACGATGATGTCGGGGTTGATGAGATCGACCTTCTTCGCCGAGTTGAGGTATTCGACGTAGTCGAGCAGCCCGTGATCGTACTGGTACGTGACCTCGCGCGGCTTTGCGTCGGCCTCTTCGTCCTCGTCGATCTGGACATTGTCGTCGTCGACCTGGGCGTGGCGCTCGTCGATGAGCCTGATCTTCAGACCCTTGTTGAGGAAGGCCATCTGCTGGAACCGCGCGCGCAGGTACTCGTAGGAGAAGTCGGTGGTCTCGAAGATCTCCGCATCGGGCCAGAAGGTGACGATCGTGCCGGTCCTGTCCGTCGGCTCCCCGCGCTGCAGCTCACCGGTGGGCACGCCCCGGCGGAAGTCCATCGTCCAGTGGTAGCCGTCGCGGAGGACCTCGACGTCGAGGCGCTCGGAGAGCGCGTTGACGACGGTCGAGCCGACGCCGTGGAGGCCGCCGGCGACCGCGTAGCCGCCACCGCCGAACTTGCCGCCGGCGTGGAGGATCGTGAGGATGACCTCGACGGTGGGCTTGTGCTCGGTCGGGTGCATCGCCACCGGCATTCCGCGGCCGTTGTCGGCCACGCGCACTCCGCCGTCGGCGAGGATCGTCACGTCGATGTCGTCGGCGTATCCGGCCATCGCCTCGTCGACGGAGTTGTCGACGATCTCCTGCACGAGGTGGTGGAGTCCGCGCTCCGAGGTCGACCCGATGTACATGCCAGGGCGTTTGCGGACCGCTTCGAGACCTTCAAGTACCGTGATGTCCCCGGCGTCGTAATGGGGCTGTTCCTCGGTCGTCATGTGACTCCTCGTGCAAATGGACGTTATCAGCTCACTATTCTACCGCGCACGGCTGACAAATGCCCGCAAGCGGCACAGAAACGTCCATATCGGGATTTTCGACCCGGCAGACGTACCCCCGGACGCAGACGGGTCCGATTATCGCCGCTACAGGCCTTCTGCTGATTCTGCCGACATCGCCGATCTCCCTCTATCCGAAGGTGTCGCGCGGACCGCGTCCGCGCACGCTGCGGCGGCCCTTCTTGAAGGTCCGCCCGGCCGGCCCGCGGATCTCGAGTTCGGTGATCGTCGAGGATCCCAGTCCCGCCTCGAGGGCCCGAAGGATCGTCGGACGCAGCACCCGCAGCTGCGTGGCCCAGGTCGTCGAGTCCGCGGCGATGACGAGCAGCGGCGGAGAGAAGTCGACGGGAGTGCAGTGGCGGGCGACCTGTTCGCCGACGAGGTCGGGCCAGCGCCCGAGCACCTTGCCGATGTCGATCGACGACGACCAGCCGCGGGAACTGATGAGTCCGCCGAGGACCGAGGAGATCGCCGTGGGATCGCGTCGGTCCTTGCCCGCCGAGGTGTACGTGACCTCCGCGCGGATGCGGGAGCGGCGGCGACTGCGGACGAATCGCGCCTCGGTCGCCTCCATCCGCCGCACCCGGTCGAGGGCTTCGAGGGCGGCGACCGGGGTCGCCTCGTCGCGTTGAATGCCGCTCATGAGGCGGGCTCCTCATCCGGGCCGTCGGTCCGGAGCATTGTCGACTGATCGATCCGCGCGCCATCGAGACCCGCGGGCAGGTCGGCGTCGACGGCGGCGGTGACGAGGACCTGCTCGGCCGCGGTGATCCGTGCCGCCAGCCGGTTGCGTCGCCCGGTGTCGAGTTCGGCGAAGACGTCGTCGAGGACGAGGATCGGCTGTTCGGCGGTCGATCCCGCGTCCGCGCTGAGGAGATCCCAGCCGGCGAGCTGCATCGCCAGGGCGAGCGACCACGTCTCACCGTGGGAGGCGTACCCTTTCGCCGGGTGCGAGCCGATCATCAGGGAGAGGTCGTCGCGTCCGGGGCCGTGGAGGGTGACTCCGCGGTCGATCTCCGTCGTCCGGCGCCGCTCGAGGGCGCCGAGGAGGAGTTCGCGGGCCTCGCTCGCCGAGGTGGTCTGCGAGTAGTCGATGCGCGAGTCGTAGGTCGCGCTCACTCCCTGCCTCTCCAGGCGGGCGTCGGCGGCGATGTAGGCGAAGTTCTCCTTGAGCGGGTCGACGATGTCGGCGAGCACCCTCTGCCGGCCGAAGACGAGTTCGGCGGCCGCCTCGGCGTAGGCCATGTTCCAGATGTCGAGGGTCGCCTCGAGTCCGGGATCGCGGTCCTCGCGGAGGCGCTTGAGGAGGGCGTTGCGCTGCTTGAGGGCACGCTCGAAGTCCGTGATCACCGAGGCGAAGCGCGGATTGCGGGCGACGACGAGGGTGTCGATCCACGACCGCCGCTCGGCCGGTTCGCCGCGCACGAGGGCGAGGTCCTCGGGAGCGAAGACGACGGCGGAGACGAGTCCGAGGATCTCCCTGATCCTCACGGGTGAGCGGTTGACCCGGGCGCGGTTGGCGCCTTTGGCCTGGATGGAGACTTCGACGGCGGCATGCCGCGTCCCGCGGTTGACGAGGGCGGAGACGGTGGCCGAGCTCGCCTCCTCGTGGACGAGTGGGGCGTCGAACGCCACCCGGTGGGAGCGCAGATGCGCGAGATACCCGATCGCCTCGACGATGTTCGTCTTGCCGGTGCCGTTGTCGGCGACGAAGGTGGTGACTCCGGGCCCGAACTCGAGGTCGAGCTCGGGATACGACCGGTAGTTACGCAGCGAGAGTCGGGATATCCACATTCAGATGCGCGTGGGCATGAGCAGGTAGCGATACGACTCATCGGCCGACGAGTCGAGGTCCTTCTGCCCGGAGATGATGACGGGCTTCATCGGCTGGGTGAAGGAGAAGTTGACGTAGGGGCTCTCGATCGCCGCGAGTCCCTCGGCGATGTAGTGCGGGTTGAAGCCCACGGTGATCGGCTCGCCCTGGAGCACGGCTTCGACGGCCTCGGAGGCCTGTGCGTCGTCGCCGGTGCCGGCGTGGAGGGTGAGCATGCCGTCACTGACCTCGAAGCGCAGCGGAGTGTTGCGCTCGGCGACGAGGGAGACGCGACGCACGGCTTCGCGCAGCACCGCGGTCTCGACGATCGCGTGGATCGGCACGGAGTCGGGGAAGAGCGAGCGGACCTTCGGGTACTCGCCCTCGACGAGCAGCGAGGTCGTCACCCGTCCCGCCGAGGTGAAGGAGATGAGGTCCTTGCCGGCATCCGTGCTCAGGCCGATCGTGACATCCCCGCCGAGGGACTTCGAGACATCGGAGAGCGTGCGGCCGCGCAGCAGGGCGACCGCGGAGACGTCGGGGCGACCCGGGTTCCACGTGAATTCGCGGACGGCGAGGCGGTAGCGGTCGGTGGCCAGCAGGGTGACCTTCTCGCCTTCGATCTCGACGCGGACGCTGGTGAGGATCGGCAGGGTGTCGTCCTTCGACGTGGCGATCGTGACCTGCGAGACGGCGTTCTGGAACTCCCCGGCGGAGACGGTGCCCGAATCGTCGGGGACCTGCGGCAGCGACGGGTATTCGGCCACGGGCATCGTCATCAGCGAGAAGCGCGAGGAACCGCACGTGACGTCGACCTTCGACCCGACCTGTTCGAGGGTGACCTCCTGGTTGGGCAGCGCCTTGGAGATGTCGGCGAGGAGTCGACCGGAGACGAGCACGGTGCCCGGGGAGACGACGTCGGCGGAGATCTCGACCCGGGAGGAGACTTCGTAGTCGAAGACGGCCAGGCGCACCGTGCCGCCGGTCTCGGCGGTGATGAGGATGCCGGTGAGGACGGGAGCGGAGGGCCGATTGGGGAGGGTCTTGGTCGCCCAGGTCACGGCGTCGGCGAGGACGTCACGATTGACTTTGAACTTCAGAGGGGTTGCTTCGGCGTTCACTTCACTCCTTCGGGAAATCACCCGATGTGCTCGCGACTGTGGCTTGACGGTGCTCGGAAAACTGTACACAGCCTAACCGATGATCCGATACCCGAGCGTGGTCGTCACGGCTGCCCGGACGATCGCCGAGGCGGTGCTCACCACCGCGGATCTCGGATCCGAGAATCATCGCCGAGGCGATGTTCGAATAGTCCTCAGCCTCCGGAGTGACCGCACGGTAGCCGAGCCGTCCGCCGAGCGCAGTCGATGGCGTCCGCCCTCCTATCCCCTTGAGTTGATACAGCAGAAGTATCAGCACCTGTGGAATCTGTGGACGACGGTCGGGGAGGTGCCGGAGATCAGGGGATCGCCGCCTCGGCGAGGGTGTGGATCGCCTGTGCACCGCAGGATGACCGGACGGGGAGGCCTGGGTAAGCACAGGCGTGTAGTTCACAGCGGTCCACGTGCTCGACGGCCTTCGTCCCCAGGGTTATCCCCATTGTGATCGGATTGTCCCCAGACTTATCCACAGGTGTGCATAGCGTCTTCTATAGGCGGTGCTGTTGTTTGATGCGGTTTGTGAGTTCGGTGACCTGGGTGTAGACGGCCCGTCGCTCGGCCATCTGCGTTCGAATCTTCTTGTTCGCATGCATGACCGTCGTGTGGTCGCGGCCGCCGAAGGCCTGGCCGATCTTCGGCAGCGACAGATCCGTGAGCTCCCGGCACAGGTACATCGCGATCTGCCGCGCCGTCGTCAGCGTCCGGGAGCGCGAGGTGCCGCAGAGGTCGTCGAGGGTGAGGCTGAAGTAGGCGGCCGTCTGGCCCATGATGTCGGCAGCGGTGATCGCCGGGGTGTCGTCCTGGGTGATGAAGTCCTTGAGCACCGTTTCGGCGAGCGAGACGTCGACCTGCTGATCATTGAGGTTGGCGAAGGCGGTGACGCGGATGAGGGCGCCCTCGAGTTCGCGGATGTTCGACGAGACCCGGGAGGCGATGTACTCGAGCACCTCGTCGGGGACGTCGAGCTGCTCGCCGGCGGCCTTGCGCCGCAGGATCGCGAAGCGGGTCTCCATGTCCGGGGGCTGGACGTCGGTGAGCAGGCCCCATTCGAAGCGAGAGCGCAGCCGCTCCTCGAAGCCCTTGAGCATCTTCGGCGGCTGGTCGGAGGTGATGACGACCTGCTTGGCCTCGTTGTGCAGGGCGTTGAAGGTGTGGAAGAACTCCTCGACGGTGGCGTCCTTGCCCTGGAGGAACTGGATGTCGTCGATCATGAGGATGTCGACCTCGCGGTACCGCCGCTGGAAGGCGGGACGGAGCGCGTTCGACGTCCGTGATGAGCCGATCGTGTTGATGAAGTCGTTGACGAACTCTTCGCTCGACACGTACTTGACGCGGATCTCGGGGAAGAGCTGCGTCGCGTAGAACCCGATCGCGTGGAGGAGATGGGTCTTGCCGAGTCCCGAGTCCCCGTAGATGAAGAGCGGGTTGTACGCCTTCGCCGGTGCCTCGGCGACGGCGAAGGCGGCGGCGTGGGCGAAGCGGTTCGAGGCGCCGATGACGAAGGTGTCGAACGTGTACTTCGGGTTGAGCTGGGCGACGCCGGGAACGTCGACGGGCGGAGCCGGGGCAGCGGTCGCCTCGGCGATCTCCGCTTCCCGCATCCCCGTCACGCCCGGCGCCGCCTCGGGGAGAGGGGCCGCGGTCTCCGGGCGGGGGGTGGCGGTCTCGGGTCGGTCCGCCGGGGTCGGGGCGGGCTCGGCCACCGGAGTCTCCACCGGGGCCGGGGCGGAGTGCTCGTGAGCAGGAGCCGTGGCGGTCTGGCCGGCGGGTGCCGAGGCGGTCGTCGATCCCTGGCCGGCCGGCGTCGTGCCGGTGGTCGGCGCGGAGGCGACGTAGTCGGTCTCGTCGATGAGCTCCTCGAAGCGGATCGGGACGTCGAGTTCGGGATCGACGACGAACCCGAAGGTCACGTCGAAGCCGATGACCCGAGAGAATTCCCTGGTCAGAGGTTCTCGGAGGCGGGTCTCGATGGTGCGTCGGGAATGCTCGTCGCGGACGGCGAGGAGGACGAGGGCATTGTCGACGATCGCCTTGGGCAGCGCGAGGTAGAGGAAGCTCTTCTGATGCTTCGTGAGGTCGGCGTCCTGATCCAGGTTGGAGACCACCGTTCGCCATTGGCTGATGAGCTCGTTCTTAGAATTCGACACCGTCGATCCTCTCTGTTGTCGTTCGCGGTCGTCCCACAGTCCACACCTGTGCATGACTTCCACACAGTTTTCCACAGTTTGTGGAGGACTGACGAGTCGACCGGGCAATCCTCCACACGGGTGGATAAGCGTGTGGAAAACTACATGATTGTGACTTGTGGAAGACGGCAGTCGACGCGGAGATGAACGTGAGTGAATGGGCCGAGACGGTGACGTGAAACATGATCGGCCGGTTTGACCGGCCTCTCCGGCCTTGGCTAAGATGGAGTGTCCTGTGTACCGGGCTGCATCCGATTCTGTTCTAGCTCTTATGCACAGGAGTGCTCGGCGGTCGAGACTCGCACCGCCGTTTTTTGTGAGAACGCGTCAGGCGTTCACCCGCAACCCAGAAATCGGAGACCTCAAGTGAGCAAGCGTACTTTCCAGCCGAACAACCGCAAGCGTGCCAAGAAGCACGGCTTCCGCCTGCGCATGCGGACCCGTGCCGGTCGCGCCATCCTGGCTTCGCGTCGTCGCAAGGGACGTTCCGAAGTCTCGGCCTGACCTTTGATCCCGGATGCGCACCGGCTCCGGCGCGGCGAGGACTTCAGACGAGTCTTCAGAGCCGGCGTTCGGGTGCGCTCGGACCACCTCATGGCGCACAGCCTGTCAGAGGCAGATGATTCCCACGCCCCGCGCGTGGGTTTCATCGTATCCAAGGCCGTCGGCAACGCGGTCAAGCGCAACAAGGTGAAGCGCCGGCTGCGGGAGATCATGCACCCGAGGCTGGCGGAGATGGAGACCGGCAGCCTGTTCGTCATCCGAGCACTGCCCAATGCCACCGAGGCGGCCTTCGCCGACCTCGAGACCGAAGTGGGCGTGCTCATCGAGAAGGCCCGGAAGAAGCAGCAGAATCGTGGACGCCGAACACGACCTCAGACATGAGTCGGAGGTGCCGCGCCGCCCGGCCGGATTCTGGCCGGGGGTGTGGTGGTTCCTGCGCATCGCGCCCCGGATGCCCTTCGTCTGGTTCATCCGGGCGTATCGGATCGTCGTCTCCCCGCTCTACGGACAAGTCTGCCGGTACTATCCGAGCTGCTCGATGTACGGGCTCGAGGCCTTCGAGATACACGGAGTTCTCAAGGGAATGGTGTTAACTGGATGGCGGATACTGCGGTGCAATCCGTTCTCCCACGGCGGGGTCGATCACGTTCCCGGCTCCGCTCGCGAAGCTCGGTCTGCGGCGATGAGGACCACCGGCTCCGGACACGGGCAGGAGCGCTCGTGATCGCCCGTCCCGCGCGGACGCACCGGTCCGCGCCCATGTCGCGACCGACTGACAACAATGGCACAATGAACGACGCGCACGAGTCGTTGTAACGAGGAGAACTGAATGGACTGGATCGACAGCTTGCTCTACCCCCTGCAGTGGGTAGTGGCATGGATCCTCGCGATCTTCCACGACATCTTCACCGCACTCGGACTCCCCGCCGCGAACGGCTGGACGTGGGTCCTCTCGATCGCCGGCCTCACCGTCGTCATCCGTGCTCTCCTCATTCCGCTCTTCGTCTACCAGATCCGCGCCCAGCGCAAGATGCAGCTCCTCCAGCCCGAGATCCAGCGGCTGCAGGCGAAGTACAAGGGCAAGAAGGACCAGTACTCCCGCCAGGCCATGGCCGAAGAGCAGATGAGCCTCTTCCGCGACAACAAGACGAGCCCGTGGGCGTCGTGTCTGCCGCTGCTCGTGCAGATGCCGATCTTCTTCTCGCTCTTCCGCGTCATCCACAACATGCAGGCCGTGGCCGAAGGCCGCATCGACGCGATCGGCGGTCTCACCCAGGAGCTCGCACAGCAGGCCGAGGAGTCCTCCGTCTTCGGCGTCTCGCTGTCGGCGACCTTCATGGATCCGGGCATCACCGTCAAGGTGCTCACCGCGGTCCTCATCATCATCATGGCTGCGACGATGTTCATCACGCAGAAGCAGATGATGGCGAAGAACATGTCGGAGGCCGCGATGGCCAACCCGATGATGCAGTCGCAGAAGATGCTCCTCTACATCATGCCGGTGGTCTTCGGCATCGGCGGCATCTACTTCCCGCTCGGTGTGCTCTTCTACTGGCTCGTGTCGAACACGTGGACGATGGTCCAGCAGCACATGGTCATCAGGAACATGCCCGCACCGGGGTCGAAGGCGGAGAAGGAGATGCTCGAGCGCAAGGCGCGCAAGGGCAAGACCGTTCCGCAGGCAGAGGTCAAAGGCGCCGCTGTCCCTGCCGAGGAGGCTCCGAAGTCGTCCGGGCAGCGTCAGCAGCCTGTGAGTAAGAACCGCAAGAAGAACAAGAAGCGCTGAGGTAGGACATGTCAGAAGAAGTCATCGACGACAAGGCTGCGAAGCCCACCCGTGCCGAGCTCCTCGAGGAAGAGGGCGAGATCGCGGCGGATTATCTCGAAGAGCTCATGGACATCGCCGACATCGACGGTGACATCGACATCGATGTCGCCGACGGGCGTGCGCAGCTGTCCATCGTGTGCGAGGACGAGGACGACTCGAACCTGCGCACTCTCGTGGGTCGCGACGGCAAGACGCTCGGCGCTCTGCAGGAGCTCTGCCGACTCGCTGTGCAGACGAGCACGGGTCAGCGTTCATGGCTCATGCTCGACATCGACGGCTACCGGTCGAACCGCCGTGATGAGCTCATCGACAAGGCCGAGGCCGCGATCGAACAGGTCAAGGAGTCCGGCGAGGAGTTCGCGTTCAAGGCGATGAACAGCTTCGAGCGCAAGATCATCCACGACCAGGTCGCCAAGGCCGGTCTGGTGTCGGAATCCGAAGGCGAAGGCGAGGGCCGCCACGTCGTCGTCCGCCCCGCAGATGACTGATCTCTCCGCGCTCGAGGTTCCCCCGGCGGGAACCGAGGAGTACTTCGGTGAGGCGTTCCCGCTGGCCCAGCGCTACGCGGAGCATCTGGCGACCACGGGCATCGAGTGGGGTCTCATCGGACCGCGGGAGATCGACCGACTGTGGACGCGGCACATCCTCAACTGTGCGGTCGTCGCTGAATTCGTGTCCTCCGACGACGTCGTCGGGGATGTGGGCAGCGGAGCCGGACTGCCCGGGATTCCGATCGCGCTCATGCGCCCGGAGGCGAAGGTCGTGCTCATCGAGCCCATGGAGCGCCGAGTCGAGTGGCTGAAGATGGTCGTCGACGATCTCGGTCTGAGCAACGTCCGGATCGTCAGGGCCCGAGTCGAGGACCTCGTCGACGAGGAGATGTTCAGCGTCGTCACTGCGCGGGCCGTCAAGGCGATGACGACACTCGTCGAGTGGACGCACGACGTCATCGGGCCCGAGGGCCGGATCCTCGCGCTTAAGGGTGAGTCGGTCGAGGGTGAGCTCGTCAAAGCGAAGAAGCTGCTCAAGCGCTACCGCTTCGGGCAGCCGACGATCCACGTCGTGGACGGCGGAATCCTCGAGGTTCCCAGTCGTGTCGTGGAAATAGCGAAGAAATAGAACGAACCAAATGTGGTCTAGGCTGTCAGTAGCTTTGTGAACCCGATGGATGATGGAGTGCGCCGAATGCCGATCATGGACGAGTCGTCTCCGATAGGTGCCGCGATCGCTCGCGACAATCGTCGTGCCGACCGCCTTGCGCAGGTCAGTTTTCCCAAGCCGGATTCCACTCGCATCTTCACGATCGCCAATCAGAAGGGCGGTGTGGGGAAGACGACGACGGCGGTGAATATCGCCGGAGCGCTCGCGAAGCAGAACCTCAACGTCCTCGTCATCGACATCGATCCGCAGGGCAACGCGAGCACGGCGCTCGGCATCGATCACTACTCCGATGTCACGAGCATCTACGATGTGCTCATCGATGATGTGCCGATGCGCGACGCCGTCGCGCAGGCGCCGGACTTCGACACTCTCGTCTGTGTGCCGGCGACGATCGATCTCGCCGGCGCGGAGATCGAACTCGTGTCCCTCGTCGCCCGTGAGCAGCGTCTGCAGCGTTCGCTCGGTCTCTACCTCGAGGAGCGGGCGGCTGCCGGTGATCGGGTCGACTACGTCATCATCGACTGCCCGCCGAGCCTCGGACTGCTCACCGTCAATGCCTTCGTCTCGGCCCGTGAGGTTCTCATCCCCATCCAGTGCGAGTACTACGCGCTCGAGGGGCTGAGCCAGCTGCTCAAGAACATCCAGCTCATCCAGAAGCATCTCAATCCGCAGCTGTCGGTCTCGACGATCCTGTTGACGATGTACGACGGTCGCACGAACCTCAGCGCCCAGGTGGCCGAGGATGTGCGGACCCACTTCCCGGAGCAGGTGCTCGGCACGGCGATTCCGCGGTCTGTGCGGATCTCTGAGGCACCGAGCTACGGTCAGACTGTCATCACCTATGATCCCCATTCCAGCGGCGCTCTGTCCTACCTGGAAGCTGCTGAAGAGATCGCGAACCGAGGAGTGGAACGTGGCTGAACGCAAGAAGCGCGGGTTGGGACGGGGTCTCGGCGCGCTCATCCCCGACGCTGCGACGAGTGATCGTCCCGTCGATGTCTTCTTCTCCGGCGGCAGTGCCGAGGAGCAGTCGCGCGGTTCAGCCCCGGCCGAGGACTCGAAGTCGACCCGGACCCGGCGGACCGACCCTGCGGCGTCGATGCAGTCGTCACGTCGTCGCAAGCCGAAGGCGGACGCCACGGAGACCTCTTCCGCGGGTGGATCCCGGAAGGGCGGCACCAAGGCGTCTGCGGCCACAACGAGCGCGGCGAAGGGCGCTGCGAAAGCTGGGACTGCGGCCGAATCGGGCACGGGCGCCACGGTCGGCACCTCTGCGAAATCAGGTGCAGCGAAGTCGGCGTCGAAGTCGAGCGGTGCGAAGACGGGCGGAGCGAAGACCGAGTCGACGGCGAAGTCCTCTTCGGCCAAGTCGTCGACCCGAAAGGCGTCGACAGCGAAATCATCGGGCGCCAAGACCGGCACTGCGAAGACTGCCACTCCGAAGACCGCGACCAGCAAGGTGCCGGCGTCCGCGGACAAGCGGACCGCGGTCAAGCCTGCTCCTGTCTCCGACTCCGCAAACGATGAATCGGCTGTAGTCGACGAGCAGACGACTGTACCGTCGGTCGCGCCTGACGATGTTGCCGGTTCGAGCGCGAGTTCTGCGTCGGTTGAGAGCTCTGCGTCCATCGGCGATTCTCGGTCGATCGACGACGTTGAGACGGCTGATGATGTCCGTGAGCAGCACCCCGGGGTCTACACCTCGAAGGGCGGTTCGCTCGACGATGACGACGCCGATGTGGACGCCACCGAACCGGTGGATGAGACCATTGACCAGAGTGAGAAGCAGGTCGAAGCCACTGACACTACTGAAGTAGTGAACTCCACGGGTGGCTCCTCGAACGACGGCCCCGAGTTCGACGACGGACCCGGTATGGATTCGATCCCCGACACCGCGTTCGGCGAGATCGAGGTTGAACTCATCGACCCGAACCCTCGTCAGCCGAGGACGGTCTTCGATGAGGATCAACTCGCTGAACTCGTTCACAGCATCCGTGAGATCGGCGTTCTCCAGCCGGTTGTCGTCCGACGCAAGCCGGGCGCTGACGAGCGTTACGAGCTCATCATGGGTGAGCGTCGCCTGCGAGCGACGAAGGAAGCCGGCCTCGCCACGATTCCCGCGATCGTCCGTTTCGTCGATGACACCGATCTGCTCCGTGATGCCCTGCTTGAGAACCTCCATCGCGCTGAACTCAATCCGCTTGAAGAGGCTGCAGCTTATGGACAGCTGCTCGAGGACTTCAACTGCACCCAGGAGGAGCTGTCGGAGCGTATCGGTCGGTCGCGTCCGCAGATCTCCAACACCCTGCGTCTGCTTCGTCTGCCCCCGCTCGTTCAGCGTCGCGTGGCGGCCGGCGTGATCTCCGCCGGCCACGCTCGGGCGATTCTCGGGCTCAAGGATCCCGAGCAGATGGAAGTCCTCGCGCAGCGCATCGTCGCAGAGGGACTGTCCGTTCGGGCGTCCGAGGAAGCCGTCGTCCTCCTCAATCGTGGGGACTCCGTGAATGTTTCACGTGCAACGTCACGAGTCGCGCCTGAGTTCATCGAGGTCGCCGAACGACTCGGCGACCGTCTCGACACGAAGGTCAACATCACGGTCGGCAAGCGCAAGGGCAAGCTGAGCGTCGAGTTCGCCAACCAGGAGGATCTCGATCGAATCCTGTCGCTGCTTGGCGTGAAGTCCACCGAGTAGTCGCCCGTTCTCTTCTCCGCTGACCTTCTCGTTGCCCCCTCCGCTGGTTGTGGGCATGCGATCGTGCATCCGCCCTGTTGTGAACGAGTCACATCAGTCGGAGCACCCAGAGCTGACTGAGTTGAGCTGATTTCCCCGTGTGGATAGGCGAATCCTTCGCAAGCTGGACGGTTTGAATGGCGCCATTCCCGCTGGTTTCACGTGAAACATCAGCAAACAGAGGTCGATTGGCCCGCTAGCTGTACTGCCCAGGCAGGTTGGTTGAATTCTTGCGACGACACGATCTGAATTGATGGGATGACGAAGGCCCCCTGATGTGGAGTGGAGCTGTCTAAGAAACCGCTTCACAAACAGGAGGCCTTCGTGTCCCACGCTAATGCAGCATTGACCCCAAAAGCACGTCTGAAGATTGCCCGTCTCATCGTCGACGAGGGCTGGAGTGTCTCCACCGCGGCGAAGCAGTACATGGTCTCCTGGCCCACGGCCAAACGATGGGCGGACCGTTACCGCGCCCACGGTGAGGACGGCATGGCCGACAAGCCCAGCCGGCCACGCTCGAGCCCGAACCGCACCCCGCAGGCCATGGTGAAGAAGATCGTGGCCTTGCGCTGGCGCAAGCGCATGGGCCCGGTCCAGATCGCCTTCCACCTGGGCCTGGCCGCCTCGACGGTGCATGCGGTGCTGGTGCGGTGCCGGATCAACCGGCTGCGCTACATCGACAGGATCACCGGCGAGCCGATCCGCCGCTATGAACACTCGTATCCCGGGGCGATGATCCACGTGGACGTCACCAAGTTCGGCAATGTCCCCGATGGCGGCGGACATCGGTTCCTGGGCCGGCAGGCCGGGGAACAGAACTCACGGGCGACGGCGAACCGCACCGGCCAGCGCACTTCCAGCGGGCATCCGAGGCTGGGTACCGCGTTCGTGCACACCGTGATCGATGACCACTCAAGGATCGCCTACGCGGAGATCCACAACGACGAGAAGGCCCTCACGGCCATCGCCGTGCTCGAGCGGGCCGTGGCCTGGTTCGCGGCCCGGGACGTGGAGGTGGAGCGCGTTTTGAGCGATAACGGCTCCGCCTATCGCTCGCACGCCTGGCGTGATGCCTGCACCGACCTGGGCATCAAGCACAAGCGGACCCGGCCCTACCGGCCCCAGACCAACGGCAAAATCGAGCGCTTCCACCGGACCTTGAACGACGGATGGGCCTACGCCAGGCTCTATGGCAGCGAGACCGCGCGCCGCGAGGCCCTACCGGCATGGATCCATGAGTACAATCATCATCGGCCCCACACCGCCATCGGGAACCAGCCACCCATCAGCCGCTTAACCAACGTCGCTGGGCAGTACAGCTAGCGGGGCCTTGGTGCGATTCGTGAGTGAAACGATACTGTTCAATCAATGAGTTCGTGTTCGGTTGCCGTCAGTTCGGGGTTGAAGTCGTCGTCGGGTATATCCAGAAGCTCTCCTTCGCCCGTTCGTCGAATGTGTCTGAACCGTTGCTGGTACGACGTCCCCAGACGATTCCGTTCGTCGTGGCTGCGGTCTGCAGGCTCGGTGGAATGGCTGAACTCCATGGAACGGCTGATCTCCGTGGGTGATCGGCCCTTATTTGATGGGTTCACGTGAAACGGAACGGCACCCGGCTTCTCGGCAGGTGTCTTTGCCGCACCCGGGGGACAGTCACCTCTATCGCGCCTTCTGAGTACCGCGTCCCCGTTGCACCCGTTGTTCAGCGGCCGCGCTGCCGGACAGTTCAGATAGCGTCAGGCCAACAATCGTTAGGTGAACGGTTGTGCAGTCTGCGATTCGACGGTGCTCCAGCATCATTTCCCCGTGACAGCGCCGTTTCGTTGTCGCTGCCGTCGCGTGATTCGCCAAGTTGCATGACCGTTGAAGGAATGGACAACTAGGGCTCCCCGCAATGCCGATCACAGATCGCTCGCAGAACGACTATCGGCTGGCCCCTACGCAAGCACAGACCGGCTCGAGCCAAGTTCGGCGCGGCGCCGTCTCTTGTCCATTCGCAGACCGGCCAATCGCACTTCAGGGGATGAGTATGTTTCACGCGAAACCAGGAAATTCTGGAACTTTCGCACGGTAGTTAGCGACGGACACCTACTGTTGCGATGACGTGCGTTCTGAGAATGACCATCCGGTGAGAATTCGTTGGAACGAAATGCCTGTGGTTTCATGTGAAACACCATCATCAGATTCAGCCAATCGGTGCTGAGAATCGTAGTCGGAGCGTCAGATTTGACCTCGCCCTGCAGCCACAATCTGGTCCGCGAGGATGGTTTCACATGAAACGGACGCGGTGGCGTTGGGATTCTCGTGATTCTAACGTGGAGGTTCGTGGTTCGTCGTGGTTACAGCCAGCCACACGCTGGCTGCTAAGTACGGTTTCACGTGAAACGGACGCGGTGGCGTAGGGATTCTCGTAGTTCCCACCTGCAAGCTCGTCGTTCGTCGTGGTTTTACAAGCTACGAGCCGGTTGGCGGGTATTGTTTCACGTGAAACAGACGTTTTTAGCGAAACGATTAGATTACCCTCAACCGGCACAGCTGCGGTTCGTCGTGGTCCGTATAGCGTAGACAGTGGTTGAGCATGTGCTTCTGTCTGATGTCCCGGGGCTGCCCTCCTCCTGTGCCCCCCTCGCGATCGTCCATAATGGTTGGGTTCTGTTCACTTCCTGGGGTTCGTGGCTATGTGGACGAATCAGATGGCGCGTCTGTGTCTTCGTGTTGCCGAGCGTCTGGAGCAGAATCGATCGTAGCGCTTGATCTGCTATCTCCGACAGCACTGGATCGATGAAGTCGAATCCGGGAGAGAGATGCCAGGGTGCGCCTGATTCACAGAATATTACCCCGCAGTTCGATAGAGCTCGGCGTTTCACGTGAAACAGGGCCACTCGGAGACCATTATTGCCGACGCAGCCGAGTCCCGTGTGAGGCATTGCCAGCATGGTTGAGAATGCGTAGGTGTTTCACGTGAAACGGCCTGCCCGGTCCTTCAAGGTTCAAGATGCAGTGTTGCAGGCGCTGTTGTCGACAGTCGTACTAGCCTCCCCAAAGGACCGTAGAGCATGACCTTCTGCCTCGCGTCGTCGCAGAATGGTCGATAGTGCATTGCGGATACAGCTATTCGGGGCGCTTGTCCGTCTGTTTAGCTGCCGGGCGTCAAATCTTCTTGCCTTCCCTCTGCATCGGGTGTTTCACGTGGAACACAGACGTGGGTGGTTCACGTGGAACGGTGAGTCGGTTGTTTCACGTGGAACGGATCGGGCGTTTGCTACCGTGACTACAGTGGATCGGCGCCTGAACAATCAAACTTCTCCGCGCCGCCTCATGAAGGCTCGGTCATTGCATCGTATTGAGGTTTCGGCCTTTCTGTAAAACGCGTAGGCCGTCGTCGCCGAGGCGAATTCATCCGTCAGTCGCCTGAAACTGGGCACTTTGCATGGTGGCCGCGGCGCTGGAAAAGCGTTCAATAGCGAGCCGATTCAAGTCGCGTCTCTCAATCTCGGAAGTCCCCGCCCGAAGGCGTCTCGACATGTTCCGAGTGAAGCGGTCGGTGTGTTTCACGGGGAACGGCTTTTCCGCGAATGAGTGACGGGCGAGCGTGCTAGTTCCCTTCTGCTAACCGCGCAATCGAGGGTTCGTCATTGTTTCACGTGAACCTCAGCCACGTCGTTATGCCGGTCCATCGCAGCGATCGCCGTACAGTCATTGGTGTCAGCGCTGGACGGTTGTGTATCCGCACTCAGTGGACGACCTCGTCGGCGAGCGGACCGTAAACCGTAAGGACTGAGCGCAGTATGTTTCGCGGCCGGTTTGGCAATTGGATAACTTGGGTCCGTCCCACGAGAATTCCAACTCAAAAGGCCGGTCGGTCTGATGAAGATCCTCGCCGGTCCTAACTTTTTCTGGCGAAGAATCGATGAGAGCTCTCAGGACCCGTCTCGGTAGCGGTTGTGCCAGCGAGTGAATGCATGCGCCAGCGTGTGTACGCATCGGCGTCGGCCGTAGGCTTTGATTGAGTGTGCGCCTCGGCGTCAGCCGTAGGCTTTGATCTCGGCGAGACTGAGCGTGCCGGTTGCCGGGTCGGCATCCTCTTTCACGTAAAGGCGCTGCAATGCCGCCGCGATGCCGTCGGCGATGGCGTCGCGCACCGCGGGGTCCTCGAGGTTGCGGCGATCGTCGGCGTTGGTGAGGTACCCCGTGACGACATGGACTTTGGGTGTCCGGAGTCGCTTGAGTGACGACCACGTGCGTCCGTGCGAGCGGCAGTCGAGCATACCCGTGCGCGCGGTGATCTCGCTCTGGATGAGAGAGGCCAGTCGCTTCCCGACAGGCGAGTTGAGATCCGGGTGCTCCTCATGCCCGAAGTAGAACGTCGCCAGACCGTTCGCCCCGGGCGAGCGGCTGACGTCGGCGGTGACGGTGATGACCGCTGAGGCACCGAGCTGATCTGCGGCGTTGATCTCTGCCGCGTCGCCGTCGAGCACGATGGCTCCGGCCCCGACCGCTTCGAGACGGCCGGCCAAACGTCCGGCTACATCTGTAGTGACATCGCGTTCGAGCTTCTTCTGCCACTCGTTCATCGGCAGCGTGACGAAATCGGTGGTCGTGGTGGCCGCTTCGATGACGAAGGTCCGACCGGCCAACGAGGTCCCGGATGCTGCGACGCGTGCCGTCTCCTCGAGCGCGTAGAGGTTCCCCGTCGTGTGCTTGCGGTCGACGGCGTCGAGTCCACGGAGAGTCTGCGGGCCGGCGATGCCGTCGACCTTCGCTCCCAGACCCATCTGCAGCTCCTTGACGGCCGCCTCGGTGGCAGCGCCGTACTCGGCGTCGATTCGGCCGGCATAGAAACCGAGACCCGAGAGACTGCGCTGGAGGGTGAGCACATCATCGCCTGTGAGGACCTTGACGGGGTCGAAACGGAGTACACGGTCACCGAGCTGGAAACGGGCACGATCAAGCTCTGTGAACGTCTCAGAGCCGAGCACACCGTCGCAGAGGATCCCCCGGGTCTGCTGGAACTGCCGAACGGCGAGTTCGAACGGCCGATCGAAGTCCTCGCCGCGGGGATCTCCGACATTGAGACCCAGACGCGCCATCTGCGATTTGATCGCCGGCAGGACCTCTGAAGCGTCTCCGCTTCTGAACTGCGGTCGTTCCTGGTGATTCAATGTCGTGCCAATCTGCTGTGCTGAGGATGTGAAACTGCGGGGATGTACGCCGAAGGCGCCTGTTGATATTACAACAGGCGCCTTGGAACTTGATCAGATGAAGTCTTTGAGCTCGTCTTCGAGGGCAGGCTTCGGGCGGGCGCCGATGATGGTCTTCGCGACCTCACCGTCCTTGAAGACGTAGAGAGCGGGAATCGAGGTGATTCCGTACTTGCTCGCGGTCTCGAGGTTCTCGTCGGTGTTGACCTTGACGACGGTGAGCTTGTCAGCGTTCTCGTCGGCGATCTGATCAACGATGGGGCTGACCATGCGGCAGGGCCCGCACCAGGGTGCCCAGAAGTCGACAAGCACGGGCTTGTCCGACTTGAGGACGGTGTCTTCGAATGTAGCGTCAGTGACGTCGTCGACATGATCTCCCTTTCTGCTGGTGAGTGTCATAAGCGGCAACAGCGTGCACGCGGGTTTCATTCCCCGAGGCCGCGGCCCGCTGGACCGAGGATTCTCGGATCCTCAGGGAATTCGGTCCCTTAGGGATTTCCGTCCTTCAGGCAAGTCGGCTCCTCAGGGAAACCGGCTCAGGCGTTCATCACCTCGACGGCGGCCTCGTGGTCACCCTCGGCCTCGAGGACATCGGAGGCGTCGAGATCCGCGAGATAGTTCTCCGCGTCGAGGGCCGCGGCGCAGCCGGACCCGGCAGCGGTGATCGCCTGACGGTAGACGGAGTCGATGACGTCGCCGGCGGCGAAGACGCCTTCGACAGCGGTCTTCGACGAGCGGCCCTCGACCTCGAGGTAGCCATCGGGACGCAGCGGCAGCTGCTCGGCGAACAGGCTCGTGCGCGGATCCGAGCCGATCGCGACGAACAGACCGGTCACCGGCAGCTCGGAGGTCTCTCCCGTCTCCGTGTTGCGCACGGTGATCCCGGTCAGCGCGTCCTCGCCGTGGATCGCCTCGACCTCGGTGTCGAGCATGTACTCGAGCTTCTCGTCGGCCTTCGCCCGATCCTGCATCGCCTGGGACGCACGCAGCTCCTGACGGCGGTGGATGAGCGTGACCTTCGAGGCGAAGCGGGTGAGGAACGTCGCCTCTTCCAACGCCGAGTCGCCGCCGCCGACGACGGCGATGTGCTGGTCACGGAAGAAGAAGCCGTCGCAGGTCGCGCACCAGCTCACACCGTGGCCCGACAGCTTCTTCTCGTTCGGCAGCCCCAGCTCGCGGTAGGCCGATCCCGTGGCGAGGATGACGGCCTTCGCGGTGTAGCGGGACCCGAGAGCGGTCTCGATCTGATGGGCACCGGGGTGCAGCTTGAGCGTCTCGACATCGTCGTAGACGACCTGCGCCCCGAACCGCTCCGCCTGCTCGCGCATGTTCTCCATGAGCTCGGGGCCCTGGATGCCGGCCGGGAAGCCGGGGTAGTTCTCGACGTCCGTGGTGTTCATGAGCTCGCCGCCGGCCGTCACCGAGCCCGCGATGACCACAGGAGACAGGTTGGCCCTGGCGGCGTAGATCGCGGCCGTGTACCCGGCCGGTCCCGACCCGATGATCACGAGTTGAGTGTCAGTCATGTGCGTTCCCTGTCCCTGTTGTGTGTTCTGTCATGTCGCGCCGCAGCGGCGCTGATTGGGTGCTCTCTAGGTAACCGAGCATACTCGGTGACTATTCCTCGCCGAGGCGGTCGATCGGTGCTGACCGCCCGACGGGGTTCGGTTGTCCTCCGACGGAGTGGCTAGGCGATGTCGACGGTGCTGATGACGGCCCGGTATCCGCCGTCGTCGCGGGGCAGCTCGGTGACCCAGAGGATGAGGCTGTCGGTGTCGACGCCCTCATCGAGGGTGACGGTGACGCCGCCCTTCGCATCGTCGAACTCCCCTTCGCCGACCTTCTTCGCCGACTCGGGGTCTGCGCCGCTGAGGATCTCGAACGCTCCGCCCGACGTCGACGAGACGACGGTGACCTCACTGACGGGTGCCGTCTTCTCGAACTCGAAGAGCAGGCCGACGCCGTCCTTGAGGTTGCCGAACTCCGCCGAGTTGTACCGGTCGGTGCGCCACGACCCCTTCTCGCCCTTGATGACGTCCTTGGCCTGATCGTCGTTCTCCGTGTCATCGCCCTGCGGGTCGAGCGCCGTGACCTTGTCGATCACCGGGGGCTCAGCCTGAGGCTCCTCCGTGGGCTGCTCTTCGGCCGGCTGACTCGGAGCCGTCGAGGCGGGTGTGGCGGTCGGCTCGTCCCCGCCCGAGTTGAGGTTGACGACGATGATGCCGATGATGACGGCGGCGATGACGAGGAGACCGAGGACGAGCAGTGCGAAGGGCTTGCGGGTGCGCGTCTTCGCCGCCTGCGGATCCTCATCAGCGCGACCGCCCGGGAGCTCGCCGCGGCGCCTCGCCGTTGCCGCCCCGCCCCCCGGCCGCACGTGACTGTGCGCCCGTGCCTCCGGGTGGCTGGGCACCGGCGCCGCCGGCACCTGCAGCGGCAGCACCTGCACCGGCCACTCCGGCACCCGCAGCCGCTCCGGCGACGGCAGTGCGACTGTTCGAAGGTGAACCGCCCGCGCCGGAGGCTCCCGCACCTGCGGCCGCTGCGGCACCCGAACCGCCGCCGGACCCGGAGCCGCCGCCGCCCGAGCCGGAACCGGCCCCGAGGCCGGCTGCCGTGGGGCGCTCGTCGACGGTCTCCGGCGAGAGCCGGCGCATCTGCTTCGGCGGAGTCGCGGCATTGGCCTCCTCCTGGCGGGCCGCCGAGGACGCCTCGAGCGCTGCCAGACGCCGGCGAGCCTCTTCCTCCTTGGCCTTCGAGATCCGGCGCTCACGCTCGTATTCGCGCAGCTGATGCTCGCGCTGCTGCTCCGAGGTCTCGAACATCCCCCCGAGGAACCACGAGCCGTCGTCCTCGTCGTCGATGATGACGCGGGTGTCGTTCTCGTCCTCCTCCTCGTCGATCGCGACGATGTCGAGGGCCTGAGTGTCCGGTTCGGGCTCGTCGCGGTTGAGGATCGGCGAGGTGAGGTTCTCGTCGTACTCGTGGGCCGAGTAGCCCGAGTACTCCGAGTAGGTCTGCTCCGGCTGCCACTCGTCCCAGTCCTTCGCGGCATTGTCGATCTGCTCGGCCCCGATCGGGAAGCTCGATGCCTTCCGCATCTGCATCCGATCGGCGTATCGTCCGGTGGTGCGACCGGAGACTCCGGCAGCGAGTCCCCTCGTCCCCGGCCGGGTGATGCCGATGCGCACGAGCGCGGCCTTGACCTGGTCCTCGCTCGCCGGTGTCGTCGCTCCGCCGATCGTCGGGGTCCCCGCCGTCGGCAGGCTCGTGGCCTCCTCGAAGCTCGCCGGTGAGGCGTCGAAGAGCTTGTCGTTCTCGGCCGCCGGGGTGCGGTTGACGTAGCGGAGCAGCTCGGCGTCCCACTCGTCGATGAAGCCGAGCACCTCGGCGACGGATCCCGGACCGGGGTCCTGCCCGGTGAGCACGCCGCTGATGAAGTCGTCGAGCTCTGCGGGCACCTCGGGGTTGAGCGCTTTCGCACGGGCGATCCGCGAGTTCTCCCGCGGTGCCGCGGGCACTCCGCTCATGCCCTCCTCGGCGGGCCAGTAGCCGGTCACCGCCGCATAGAAGAGCCGGATGAGGTCGAGGGCGTCCTGCCGGGAGGCCTTCGTCGGCGTGTAGTCGTCCGGGTCGATGACCCCGGTGCCCAGCGCCAGGGCCGCGTCGATGCCGATGCCGGAGACGAGGATGCCGCCCGACGAGGTGATCCCGACGACGCTCGGCCGGAGGAACATGTGGAAGAGTCCCCGCCGCGCCGAGGTGACGAGAACCGTGCCGATCTCCCCGATGAGCGCCTTCGCCGCGTCGACGGGCAACGGGGTCTTCGGCAGGATCTGTCCGAGCGCGGTGACGGCGATGCGCTGGGAGACGACGTAGTCGAGGCCGTTCGAATGCCCGACGTCGAGGGTCGGGGCGATGCGGGGGTCGCCGAGGATCGAGACGCGCTGGGCGGCTTCGAGGACGTCGGAGGAGGCCTCGGCGTCGGCGACGTGGATGAGGACGGGTTCATCGAGGATCGCATCGAGAGCCGTGCACACCGTGCCGACAGCGGGCTTGTCCTCGAGCCAGGGGCGGTCGACCGTTGATACGACATAGCGACCGGCTACGACCATGCCGGGTTCGATATCGATCAGGGGGATCACCTCCGGGGGCGGGGATTGGGCAGGCTATCTCTTCAGTTTTCCAGCTGCGAGCCCAATAATCGAATGCAACTCTCTGACACGGAGCAGAAAACAGGCGCCGATGTAGACAAGGAGCATGACCGATCCGACGACAGCCGTGGTGACGAAGGCCTGCCATCGGCCGGCCAGGGCGAAGTCGGGGAAGAGCAGGAGCATTCCGAATCCGGCGAGGCCGGCCGCGAGCGCCGCGATGAGGAACTTCACATGCGCCTTCGCGATCGCTCTGATGTCGATGTCGCCGAGGCGGCGGCGCAGGATCGCGAACGAGAGGATCATCGCGAACAGGTACCCGAGGCTCATGACGAGGCCGATGATCGCCACCGTCACGGACTTCGGGAAGATCGACGCCGAGAGCACCGCAAGGGACTGGAAGATGATCTGGGGCAGCTGGATGAAGAACGGGGTGCGCGCGTCCTCGTAGGCGTAGAAGACGCGCTGGGCGAGATAGTTCGCACTGAACGGGATGAGTCCGAAGACCATCGTGATGATGACGAGTCCGACCGCCGTCGCCTGTTCCCGGCCGGAGCCGGCGATGATCATCGCCACGGGCGAGGCGAGGACGACGAGGGCGGCGACGGCGAAGGAGTTGATGAGCCCGACGGTGCGCACGCCCATTGAGAAGTCCGACTTCACCGCTGCCGTGTCGTGGTCGGCGGCGTTCCTGCTCAGCGACGTGAAGAGGGCGGTGGCCAGGGAGACCGCGATGAGCGAGTGCGGAAGCATGAAGACGAGGTAGGCATTGGTGTACGCCGCGTTCGACGCGTTCCCTTCCCCCGGCACCGAGGCGCCGGCGGCGACCCGGGAGATGATGAGGAATCCGAGCTGTCCGACGAGCATCGCCGCGAACGTCCAGAACGCGACCTTGCCGGCGGTGCCGAGGCCGACTCCGCGGAATCCGAAGGTCGGCCGGTATGAGAACCCGATGCGCTTGAGCGGCCAGATGAGGATGAGCGCCTGCGCCGCGACGCCGAGCGTTGCCGACCCGCCGAGGAGGGCGATCTTGTCCGGCGTCCACGTGTCGAGGGTGTGCGGGGAGGCGGTGTTCGTGCCGAAGACGACGATGAAGATGAGCAGGCCGATGATCGCGACGACGTTGTTGAGCACCGGGGCCCACATGTAGGGACCGAACGACGACTTCGAGTTGAGCACCTGGCCGAGCAGCGTGTAGAGCCCGTAGAAGAAGACCTGCGGCAGACACCAGTAGGCGAAGGCCGTGGCCAGTGCCAGCTGTTCGGGGCTCCATCCCGAGGAGTAGAGCCACACGAGGATCGGCGCGGCGAGCGTCGCGATGACGGTGACGATCGTCAGCAGGAGGAACGAGAGGGTGAGGAGGCGGTTCGTGTAGTCCTGGCCGCCGTCGTCGCGCTTGGCCGCACGGACGAGCTGCGGGACGAGGACGGCGTTGACGACACCGCCGGCGAGCAGCATGTAGAGCGTGTTCGGGACCTTGTTCGCGACGTCGAAGGCGTCGGCCTGCACTGCGGTGATGCCGATCGCGGTCGCGAGCAGGGAGGCCTTGACGAGGCCGAGGATCCGCGAGGTCAGGGTGCCTGCCGTCATGATCGCCGACGAGCGGGCGAGCGAGGAGAATGACGCCACTTACTGTCCCTTCCTCTCGGGGTTGTCGTTCTTCGCCCGGGCGACCGCTGCGGCCAGCTGCTGCTCCGGGATCTTCCTGCGTCCGCGGCGCACGGACTTGACCAAGCCGATCACGAACACCGCCGCGAGCGCCAATCCGACGACCGCGGTGCCGATGTTCTCCCAGTCCGCGCGCACCCGCACGAGCAGGGAGGTGCTCTGCGGGAGGACGACCCCGGATTCGGAGATCATCTCGATGCGCGTGGGCACGTCGGCATTGGCGAGCCCCTCGACGGGCACGTCGACGCGCATCGTCTCCGCCGGGGGCACGACGACGGTCTCCGTCGTCTGCGCCCGCAGCTGCGGAGTCTGCGGTTTCATCGAGAGCTTGAGCGTCGCCTCGGCGCCGGAGTCGTTGACGATCGTCACGGGGATCGTCGTCTTCTCCCCGGTGACGAGGAGCACCGACGATCCCTTCTCGAGGTAGAGGCTGTCGAGCTGGGCCTGGCTCGTCTGCTGCGCCTGGTCGAGGCACGTCGCGGAGTCCCCGCCGAGCGTCCACGCCACCGAGGTGCAGCCGAGCAGCGCACGATCGGTGCGGCGATTCGCGGCGTCAGGATCGGTGAAGACGCTGTTGAACTGCGTCTGCCGGGCACGGATGTCGGCGAGCCCTTCGAGCGTGCTCGTGGCGATCCGCTCGGGATCCTGCGCCTTCTGGAGCAGTCCGCGCGGCTCGATGTCGCTGCTGAGCAGGCTGTCGAGGTTGGCGGCGTCGACCCACGGGGAGCCGGCGACCGTGGAGACGACCTGCTCCCACTGCGCCGAGGCGGTCGTCCGCGGCAACGGGACGAGGAGGTGGCGGGACCGGTTGGGGGCCTCGGACTGGATCGCCGCGGTCGTCGCGACGAGCTCGCTCATCGCCGCGGCCGGCCGGTCGGCGGCGATGACGTCGGCACTGGCGGCAGTGAGAGCGGAGTCGCTGATGAGCGTTTCGACCATCGCGCTGCCGTCGGAGTTCGTCCGCGTCTGCGAGTGCGCGCTCTCCCGGATGCCCGACAGCGGCGGCTGCTGGACGTCGTCGAGGATGATCGTCTTGTTGCCGGCCGCCGAGAGCGCGGCGAGATCGGCGCGGGTCGCCGTCCCGGCGATCGGCCATCCGATGTCGGTCCGCGCCTTCGGCAGGACGTCCTTGACGAGCCGCTTCTCCTCCTGCGCGAACCGGCCGAGGTCGTCGAGCTCCCTGCCGGCCAGCGAGGCCTGATCGGGATCGCCGAAGGGCAGCGCGATGACGGTGTGGGAGCCGGCGGTTGCGAGGAAGTCCCGGTACCACGTGTCGAGCCGCTGTCGACGCTCTTCTGCCGCCCTCTCCTCTTCCGGGCTCTGCGCGCCCGGATCGTCCTCGGGCGGCGCGGTGCCGGCGTCCGTCGCCGGAGCCGAGGGCTCCTCGGTGGCAGCGGGGTCTCCGTCGTCGCCGGGCGGCGGCGGTTCGGCGACGGCAGCCTCGAACGAGGCGATGATCCGCGGGTCGAGGGCGATCGCGACGCCGGGGGTCTGGAGGACTCCGTTGACCGCGGTGAGCGGGCCGTCGGCGGCGATGGCCCGATCGAGCTCCTCGGCGCTGATGAGTCCGTCGCCGGTGTAGCCGGGCAGCGTCACCGGGGCGAGGAAGCTGATCCGGGTCTGATCGAACTTCGGATCCGGGTACCACGTCGTGAATGCGACGCCGGTCGCCAGCGCCCCCGAGGTGTCGCTGAGCTGGACGCTGAGACCGCGCGGGCCCCACGAGGTGTTCGGCGAGGACCGGGGCAGGCCGAGCTGGTCGGCGGGCACGGTCATCGTGAATTCGCCGGTGGCGCCCGGGCTGAGCCGGTCGGCGAACGTCGCATCGACGGCGGTGACCGGGTCGCTGTCGGCGGAGCTGCGGTTCCGCGCATCGGGTCCGTTGTCGTCGAGATCGGCGATGACCCGGTGCATCGACGGGTCGGTCTTCCACGCCTCGATGCGGTATTCGGCGTCGAGGTTGCGCGTCGACATGCCCAACCGCAGAGTGGGGTCGGAGATCGCGGCATCCGTCGAGTTCGTCACCGTCCCGCGGACCGTGAGCGTGCCGCTGCCGTTGAGCCAGGGGGTCACCTCGGTGAGGGCGATCGAGACGCCGGTTCCCGATTCCCCGCCGTCGGTGTCACCGCCGTCGGCGGCCCCGCTGCCGCTCGAGCGCGTCGGTGAGGCGGTGCCCGACTGGCTCGCCGAGGCGGTCAGCGGGTAGGCGAAGACCGACCCTGCCAGCAGCAGGGTCGCACTCAGCAGCGCGAAGAGAAAGCGCGTGATCACAGGTCCTCTGACTTCATCCGGCGGTCCACCGGGACACCGCTCTCACAGCTCCCACCTGCGCACCATGGGACGAGCAGCGGCGACGATGCGGCGCTCGTTGGCGAACGACAGCTTCGATCGCAGGTCGTCGAACGGCACCCAGGCGGCGTCGACGGCCTCCTGATCGGGATCGTTGTCGACGGTGAGCGTGCCCGACCTTGCGCGCAGGAGGAAATGGTGGACGAGCTTGTGGATCCGGATGCCGGTGACGGTGAACCAGTAGTCGACGGTGCCGAGCGGGCAGATGACCTGGCCGGAGATCCCGGTCTCCTCCTCGACCTCACGGCGGGCCGCCTCGGCGGCGGTCTCCGCTCCCTCGAGATGGCCCTTGGGCAGGCACCATTCGAGTCTGCCCGCCCGATTGAGCCGGGCGATGACGGCCACACTGAGATCATCGCTGGCGAAGTCGACGACGATGCCCCCGGCGGAAGTCTCCTCGACCGTCGTGCGGCGGGATGCCCGGGGTCCAGGTTTGGGCATCGGTGTGGTCATTCTCCTACCTTAATGGTCGATTCTTGGAAGTTTCGTCCGACGCGCTCCCGGTAGGCTGGAGGTTGCCTCCGGCAGGGAACCTGACGATCGAGAAGAAGGAGTTCGGTGGATCCGCAGAGCGCGCACGTCCGGCTGTACGACAGGCTCGACGACCTCGATGACATCCTCGAGCCCCTCGGCCGCCGCTTCGCTGACGCCGGCTTCGAACTCGCCCTCGTCGGCGGGTCCGTGCGTGACGCACTTCTCGGTCGGCCGATGCCCGATCTCGACTTCACCACCGACGCCCGGCCCGACGACATCCTCGCCCTCATCTCCGACTGGGCCGACGCCCACTGGGACATCGGTCGCGACTTCGGCACGATCGGAGCGATGAAGTCCGGCGTCCAGATCGAGATCACCACCTACCGAGCCGAGGCGTACGAGCCCGAATCGCGCAAACCCGTCGTCCGGTTCGGCGACAGCCTCGACGACGACCTCGTCCGCCGCGACTTCACGATCGGGGCGATGGCCGTCCGCCTGCCCGAGAAGACCTTCGTCGACCCCCACCAGGGCTTCGACGACCTCCTCGCCGGGCGCATCCGCACCCCCGGGGCGGCCGAGGACTCGTTCTCCGACGACCCGCTGCGGATGATGCGGGCGGCCCGGTTCACCTCCCAGCTCGGCCTCGACCCGGACCCCGAGGTCGAAGCGGCGATGGAGGCGATGGCGGGACGGATCGCGATCATCTCCGCCGAGCGCATCCAGGTCGAACTCGTCAAGCTCATCACCGGCACGGACCCGGCCGCCGGCATCGATCTCCTCGTGCGCACCGGGCTCGCCGACCATGTGCTCCCCGAGGTCTCCGGCCTGCGGCTCGAGACCGACGAGCACCACCGGCACAAGGACGTCTACCAGCACAGCCTCACCGTGCTCCGGCAGGCCGTCGACCTCGAAGCAGAGTACGCGGCGCGGCAGCGACGCGCGGACATGAGCGCCGACGACCCGCAGCACCTGCCCGAACCCGACTTCGTCGTCCGGTTCGCCGCGCTCATGCACGATGTCGGCAAACCCGCGACGCGCAACTTCGTCAACGGCGGGGCCGTGACCTTCTACCATCACGATGTCGTCGGCGCGAAGCTCACCGCGAAGCGGATGAAGGCCCTGCGCTTCGACAAGGACACGACGAAGGCCGTGGCCCGCCTCGTCGAACTCCACCTGCGCTTCTACGGCTACGGCGACGCCGGCTGGACCGATGCCGCGGTGCGCCGCTACGTCACCGATGCCGGGTCCCTGCTCACCCGCCTCCACATCCTCACCCGCGCCGACGTCACGACGCGGAACCGGAAGAAGGCCGACCGGCTCGCCTTCGCCTACGACGATCTCGAGCACCGGATCTCCGCGCTCGCCGCACAGGAGGAGCTCGCTGCGATCCGCCCCGACCTCGACGGGCGGCAGATCATGGAGATCCTCGGCATCGAACCCTCCCCGCTCGTCGGGAAGGCGTACAAGCACCTCCTCGAGCTGCGTCTCGAGCACGGGCCGTTGGGGACTGAGCGCGCCGAGGCGGAGCTGCGGGCCTGGTGGGCGGAGAACGCTCCCGCGGAATGAGAGCGCAGGTCACCCCACCCCTGCCGGTGTCGCAGCGGGAGGGCACCTGGTAACTTCGGTCTCGAGACCATGTGTCCGTCGTCACAGGCGACGGTGAGCGAGCACGCGAGGAGACCGTGATGACCGTGACCGACGAGTTCCGCAGCGCCAGGGACCGGCTGATCGACCTGCGCACCGACTACGAGGCCGCGCGGGCCGACTTCGCGTGGCCGCAGTTCACGCACTTCAACTTCGGCATCGACTGGTTCGACCAGATCGCCGTCGACAACGACAACCCCGCGCTGTGGATCGTCGAACAGGACGGCACGGAGGGCAAGTGGAGCTTCGCCGAGCTCGCGGCCCGCTCGAACCAGGTGGCGAACTTCCTCCGGCGGGCAGGCGTCAAGCGCGGCGACCACGTCATGGTCATGCTCGGCAATCAGGTCGAGCTCTGGGAGACGATGCTCGCCGGCATCAAGCTCGGCGCCGTGCTCATGCCGACGACCACGCAGCTCGGACCGATCGACCTCGACGACCGGGTCGAGCGCGGGCAGGCGGAGTTCGTCGTCGCCGGCCCCGAGGACGCGGCGAAGTTCGACGACGTCGACGCCGAGGTCATCCGCATCGTCGTCGGCGGCGAGCCGACCAGGCAGCAGGACTACGACTACGCCGACGCCGATGAGGAGAGCACCGAGTTCGACCCGCACGGCCGCTCCCGGGCCGACGACCTGCTCCTCCTCTACTTCACCTCGGGGACGACGTCGAAGGCGAAGATGGTCGCCCACACCCACGTCTCCTACCCCGTCGGCCACCTCTCGACGATGTACTGGATGGGCCTGACCCCCGGCGACGTCCATCTCAACGTCGCCTCGCCCGGCTGGGCCAAGCACGCGTGGTCGAACATCTTCACCCCGTGGATCGCCGAATCGTGCGTGTTCCTCTACAACTACTCCCGCTTCGACGCCAACGCCCTCATGGAGACCATGGACCGGGTGGGCGTGACGAGCTTCTGCGCCCCGCCGACCGTGTGGCGGATGCTCATCCAGGCCGACCTCACCCAGCTGAAGACCCCGCCGACGAAGGCGCTCGGGGCCGGCGAACCCCTCAATCCCGAGGTCATCGACCGGGTGAAGAGCGACTGGGGCGTGCTCATCCGCGACGGCTACGGACAGACCGAGACGACCCTGCAGATCGGCAACTCGCCGGACCAGCCGCTCAAGTCCGGGTCGATGGGCAAGGTCCTGCCCGGGTACGACGTCGTCCTCATCGATCCCGCGACCGGCGAGGAGGGCAGCGAGGGCGAGATCTGCCTGCTCCTCGATCCTCCGCCCCTGGGGCTGACGGCCGGATACTGGAACAATCCGGAGAAGACCGCCGAGGCGTTCGCCGGCGGCGTCTACCACACCGGTGACGTCGCGGAGCGGGACGAGGACGGCTACATCACCTACGTCGGCGCGCCGACGACGTGTTCAAGGCCAGCGACTACCGGCTCTCCCCGTTCGAACTCGAGAGCGTGCTCATCGAGCACGACGCCGTCGCCGAGGCGGCCGTCGTCCCCTCCCCGGATCCGGTGCGGCTCAACGTGCCGAAGGCCTACGTGGTGCTCACCGGCGGATACGAGGCGAACGCGGAGACCGCGCGGGACATCCTCGCGTACTGCCGCGCCAACCTCGCCCCGTACAAGCGGATCCGCCGCCTCGAGTTCGCCGAGCTGCCCAAGACGATCTCCGGCAAGATCCGCCGCGTCGAGCTGCGGGCACGGGAGGATCAGCTCCACCCCTTCAGCGGCGAACCGGTCGTCGAGGGGACCGAATACGCCGACACGGACTTCGACCTCAAGGGGTGAGCGGATCGCGGATTCGGCGGCACCGGGGACGACCCCATAGGATGGGCACCGAGGTGCCGCTCTGCCTGAATGTGAGGAATCACGCAGTCTGAGTGTTTGCTTTACGCAAACGCAGGTATAACCCCAGGTGAACAGGGGTGCGGTACGCTGTCTGCTCTACCGCAGAGTAGTTGAATGCGCGCGTAATCCCGCATTTTTCACGGTGTTCCAATGAACGCGTGCGAAACTGAAACCCATTTGTGACCCTTTTTCCACCCCCGTCGCGACTCCGCTGCGGCGCACGGAGAAGACCTGGAGGACTGTGGATGGCCAAGGCTGAGAATCCCACGAACACCAAAGGCAGGACGGCGAAGAATCTGCTCAACTACCCGCGTGCGGGCGTGAGCGGCTGGACGCGCTTCCTGCCGAGTCTTCGCATCCTCGTCGTCGGCGGCCTCAGCGCCGTCATCCTCGGATGCATCGCGTTCGCCATCGGCTATGCGACGACCGACATCCCCGAGCCGAACCTCGAGGCCACCGGGCAGACGTCGACGATCTACTACGCCGACGGCGAGACGCCGATCGGCCACTACAAGATCGAGGACCGCAAGTCGGTGCCGATCGACGAGATCTCCGAGCCGATGCAGAAGGCGGCGATCGCCGCGGAGGACACCTCCTTCTATGAGAACCGCGGCATCTCGGTCAAGGGTCTCTCCCGCGCCGTCGTCGGCGTCGCGACGAACCAGTACGCGGGCGGCGGGTCGACGATCACCCAGCAGTACGTGAAGAACTTCTACCTCACGAACGAGCACTCCCTCGACCGCAAGGTCAAGGAGATGTTCATCGCGCTCAAGATCGACCAGCAGCAGAGCAAGGACGAGATCCTCGCGAACTACCTCAACACGATCTACCTCGGCCGCCGCTCGTACGGCATCGAGGTCGCCAGCCAGAACTACTTCGGCAAGTCGGCGAAGGACCTCGACGTCAGCGAGTCAGCGCTGCTCGCCGCGATGATCCAGCGCCCCGGCGCCGCGGACCCCGCAGAGGATCCGGGTGCCTACGAGGACCGCTTCAACTACGTCATCAAGTCGATGGTCGACGAGGGCTTCATCACCCAGGAGCAGGCCGACCAGGTCGAGATGCCCGAGGTCCAGCCTCCGAGCAAGGAGGACTCCCTGAGCGGCCAGAAGGGCTACATGTGGGAGTACGTCCGCAAGGAGGCGATGGCCAAGCTCAACATCGATGAGTCGCAGCTCGACCGCGGCGGCTACAACATCGTCACGACCTTCGACGAAGACCGGATGAAGGAAGCCGAGAAGGCCATCGAGTCGCTGCCGAGCAACCAGCCGAAGGGACTCCAGGCCGGACTCGTCTCGATCGACCCGAAGACCGGTGGCATCGAGGCGTTCTACGGCGGCAAGAACTACCTCGACCAGGCGTTCAACACCTCGACCCAGGGTCACGCGCAGGCGGGCTCGACGTTCAAGCCGTTCGCTCTCGTGGCCGGCTTCGAGAACGGCGTGCGCCTGTCCGACCGCTATCCCGGCAGCCCGACGACGCTGAACAACGACGGCACGCCGTGGGAGGTCAGCAACTTCGGCAACTCGAGCTACGGTCCGGTGACGCTGCTCAAGGCCACACAGTCCTCGATCAACACCGCGTACGCCGCGCTCAACGTCCAGGTCGGTCCCGACAAGACCGTCGACGTCGCGCAGCGGGCGGGTCTGAGCCCCAACTGCACGAAGGAGCAGATGGCTTCAGGCGATACAGCCAGCTGCACGATCGACCTCACGCCGAACGCCGCGAACGTGCTCGGCACCCCGAGCGTCAAGGTCGTCGACATGGCGACGGCATACGCGACGTTCGCGTCGAACGGCGTCCGCCACGAGACCCACTCGATCGAGTCGATCTCGAAGGACGGCGAAGAGGTCTACAAGGCCGACACCGAGGGCGAGCGGGTCTTCGACAAGGCCGTCGCCGCGGAGACCACCTACGCGCTCAGCCAGGTCGTCAACGGCGGTTCGGGCAGCTACGCGCAGAACCTCGGCCGTCCCGCCGCCGGCAAGACCGGTACGTCGACGTCGAACAAGTCCGCCTGGTTCTCCGGCTACACCCCGCAGCTGGCGACCTCGGTCGTCCTCTACCGTGAGGTCGACGGCAAGTCGGTTCCGATCGGACCCTACGGCGGTCGCGGCGAGGTCACGGGCGGATCGTTCCCGATCCAGGTGTGGACCGACTACATGAAGGCCGCCCTCGAGGGCACCGAGGTCGAGAAGTTCCCGAAGCGCGGAACCCTGCCCGAGGTGAAGAAGCCCGTCAACACGAACGCTCCTCCGGCCCCGCGTCCGCAGCCGAAGGACGACGGTGAGGACACGAAGAAGAAGGCGCCGGTCGACGAACCGACGAAGAAGCCTGCCGACGACGAGAACAAGGACTCGGAGAAGGACAAGGAGAAGGACGCCGATTCGTCGTCCGACTCCAACGAGTCCGCCGACGGGTCGAAGGACAGCGAAGGCTCGAAGGACACCGGAGACACCGGAAACGACACCGGGTCGTCGACCGGCGGCGGTAACCAGGGCAACGAAGACGGCGGTGGCACGAGCACCGGCGGAGGCGGCTCCCGCGACGGCGGAGGCTCCGGTGGCGGTGGAGGCTCCGGTGACGGCGGAGGCGGCGGTTCCGGTGGCGACACCGGCGGCGGCAACGGCTCCAGCGGCGGGAGCGGAAACGGCGGCTCCACTCGCGCGCCGGTCGCACCGGGCGGATGATTCCGCTCGGGGAAGCCGTGACCGGTAACCTCTGAATATGCCTTCGAACCACGCCACCCGGATCGCCGAGCCCCTGCTCGGCGTCGGACGGCATTCACCGCGGTGTCGCCTCGGCGGTGTACCGGCGCACTCAGGCCTATGTCCTCGCCGGCGTCCTCGGGGTGACGACGTTCCTCGCGCTCGCCCTCCAGGCGCCGTGCCTGAGCTCGGGCTACCAGCAGCCGAGCGCCGCGGCGAGGATGTGCGCCGGTCCCCTCTCCGCATCGTTCCTCGGTCAGCTCAACCCGCAGGCGGTGGGCCGGGCCGACGGCGGACTCGCCGACCTCTCCGTCATCGACGCCCGCCTCGTCGGTCTCTTCCGGCTCGTCACCGACGACGTCTCCGTGTTCATGACGTTCGTCCTCCTCATCAACGTGTTCGCCGTCGCAGCGAGCGGTGTCGCCCTCCTCATCCTCGCCCGGCAGCGGGCCTGGCTCGTCGCGGTCTTCGCCTCACCGGCGATCCTCTTCACCCTCGGCTCGACGCTCGACCCGCTCGCCCTGGCGCTCAGCCTCTGGGCGGTCGTCCTCGTCGTCGCCCCCGCACCGGTGACACCGCAGCCGTGGTTGGCGGGGATCCTGCTCGGCATCGCCACGTTCATCAACCCGCTCGCCCTCCTCGTCCTCGCCGCCCTCACCCTCTCCGGGCTCCACCCGGCCGGGCGGCTCGCCCCGCGCAGCCCGCTGATGATGATCGCAACCGCGACGATCACCTCGGCGCTCCTCCTCATCGCCGACGGCACCGCGCTCAGCCGGATCGTCCACTGGACGACCGACGCGATCGACGGCGGCTCGTTCGCCTCGATCCTGCTCATGGCCCGCATCGGGAACGCGGAGACGTGGGCGATGGTGTGGATCGTCGTCAGCGGACTCGCGGTCCTCGCCGTCGGCGCGGCGATGGTCGTCGTCGCCCGGCGCGGCATCGATCCCGCGGTGGCCGCGTGCCTGCTCATCGGTTCGGCGCTCGTGTTCGCCCCCGGGCTCATGCCGTGGGATTCGCTGTGGATCCTGCCGTTCCTCGCCCTCGCCGTCTCCCGCTGGTGGGTGCTCATCGCCTGGGCGCTCGTCGAGGCGGTCTTCGCCGTCGCGATCCAGCTCGGCGACATCGCCGCGAGCGAGCCGGACAAAGCCCTCGAACCCTCGTTCATCGCGCTCTTCGCCCTGCTCCGGCTCTTCGTCCTCATCATGGTCATCGTCTTCGCCGGGGAGAACCTCCACCGGCGGCGCATCCGCGGGCGGCTGCGCGACCCTCAGCCGCCTCGGCGCAGCGACGCGAACGATCCCCGGCCGGAGCCCGCGGTCGCCGGGAACGGGGAGCCGCCTCGGCGCGGAGATCAACCGGCAGAGCGTAAGCCAGGGCACGGACCATCGACATGACAGCCTGCGGGGACGTCCCGTAGAATAGTGAGGTCTGTTCTCATTTCGCACACCGGTGCGAAGGCGGAACGGCAACGCATTTACCCTCCTGCCATGGACCGACCATGGCCGCTGAGACCAGAGGAGGTGGGTGACACATGCGTCATTACGAGCTCATGCTCATTCTCGACAACGACCTCGAAGAGCGGACGTTGGCTGACACCGTGAACAACCTGATCAAGGTTGTCCCGGCCGAGAAGGGAACCGTCGACAACGTGGACATCTGGGGACGTCGGCGCTTCGCCTACGAGATCCAGAAGAAGTCCGAGGGCTACTACGTCGTGGTTGATTTCCACGCGGAGCCGGCCACGACCAAGGAACTCGATCGCCAGCTCGGACTCAACGAGTCCGTTCTGCGCACCAAGATCCTCCGCCCGGACGCCAAGTAAGCGTCACGCGACCTCGCTGACAGGAGCATTCAATGGCAGGCGAAACAGTCATCACGGTCGTCGGGAACCTGACAAGCGATCCCGAACTGCGCTTCACACCCAACGGTGCTGCAGTCGCGAACTTCACCGTGGCCTCGACGCCGCGCATCTTCGATCGTCAGTCCAACGAGTTCAAGGACGGGGAGACCCTGTTCCTGCGCTGCTCGGTCTGGCGTGAAATGGGAGAGAACGTCGCCGAATCGCTGCAGCGGGGCACACGGGTCATCGTGCAGGGCCGACTGAAGTCGCGCTCGTTCGAGACCAAGGAAGGCGAGAAGCGCACGGTCATGGAGCTGGACGTCGACGAAGTCGGCCCCAGCCTGCGCCGTGCCACCGCCCAGGTCTCGAAGAACGAACGCGGCGGAGGCGGATTCTCCGGTGGTGGCGGCTACGGCGGCAACCAGCAGGGTGGCGGCCAGCAGGGCGGCTACCAGCAGCAGTCGTCGGGCTGGGGCAACAACCCGCAGCAGGGCAACCAGCAGCAGGGTGGCCAGCGCCAGGGCGGCTACAACCAGGGGAACAACGGTCCGGGCAACGACCCGTGGGCATCATCGAGTCCGCAGAACGACAACGGCGGCTGGGGCAACCCCGGCGCCGACGAACCGCCGTTCTGATCCACGCACAGACATTTCTCACACAGGAGATACTCATGGCAAAGCCAGAGATCCGGAAGCCTATCAAGAAGAAGGCGAATCCGCTCAAAAAGGGCGAAGCGGCGAACATCAACTACAAGGACACCGCAACGCTCCGCAAGTTCATTTCTGACCGTGGCAAGATCCGTGCACGTCGCGTCACCGGCGTGACCGTGCAGGAACAGCGCGTCATCGCGAAGGCCGTGAAGAACGCCCGCGAGATGGCACTCCTGCCCTACTCGAGCTCTGCTCGCTGATCGGAGGAGAACAGACATGCCTAACCGCAAAGTGATTCTCACCCAGGAAGTCGACGGCCTCGGTGCCGCCGGCGACATCGTCGACGTGCGCGCCGGTTACGCGCGCAACCTGCTCGTTCCCCGCGGCTGGGCCACCCCGTGGACCCAGGGTGCGGAGAAGCAGATCGTCGCCCTCCGCAAGGCCCGCCAGGCCAAGCAGATCGCCGATCACGACGAAGCTGTCCGCGTCAAGGAGCAGCTCGAGACGACGAGCGCCCGCATCGAGCTCAAGGCCGGAAAGAACGGTCGCCTCTTCGGCGCCGTCACCCCCGCCCTGGTCGCCGAGGCGCTCCAGACCGCAACCGGACACGACTTCGATCGTCGTCAGGTCGCGCTCACCGGTCATGTCAAGACGCCCGGCAGCTACACCGCTGTCGTGCGCGTCAACGACGACATCACCGCGAACGCCAAGTTCGACGTCATCGGCAAGGCCTGACCGACCGCGGCTGAGTCCGCTGCCGGCGGTCCGCGCTCGCTGTGTGCGGGTCGGACCGCTGGTGTCGGGTGATTCTGCTCCGGGTCAGCTGAGTCCTGACACGACGAGCGCCGGGTGCTCCCGTAAGGGGGCACCCGGCGTTCGCGCATTCACGGGCAGGGAATATTCTCGGGCGATCATGGTTTCAATCTATAACGGGGTGACAAAAAGTAACCCCAGGAGAAAGGAACACCATGACCGACATCGGTCCCGCGAACTTCAACGGCGCTCGTCCCGTCATCGATCCCGAGAATGCCGTCCTGCTCATGATCGACCATCAGAGCGGACTCTTCCAGACGGTCAAGGACATGCCCATGACTACCTTGCGCCGTCATGCGGCCGCGCTGGCGAAGATCGCCTCGCTCGCTGACATCCCGGTCATCACGACCGCCTCGGTGCCGCAGGGCCCCAACGGTCCGCTGATCCCGGAGATCCACGAGAACGCACCCCATGCGCAGTACGTCGGGCGCAAGGGCGAGATCAACGCGTGGGAGAACCCGGACTTCGTCGCGGCCGTCAAGGCCACGGGCAGGAAGCAGCTCATCATCGCCGGCACCATCACCAGTGTGTGCATGGCCTTCCCGGCGATCAGCGCCGTCGCCGACGGCTTCCAGGTCTTCGCGGTCGTCGACACCTCGGGCACCTACTCGAAGATGGCGGAGGAGATCACCCTGGCGCGCATCGTCCAGGCCGGCGTCGTGCCGATCGATGTCGCGGCCGTGGCGTCCGAGCTGCAGCACACGTGGAATCGTGAGGACAGCGGCGAATGGGCACAGGCCTACACGCAGATCTTCCCCGAGTACCAGCTGCTCATCGAAAGCTACGCGAAGGCCCAGGAGGTCGAGCGCACGCAGGAGACTGCTGACTCCATGAAGTGAGGAAGGTGCGATCTGTCGCCCTGAAGCAAGGGTTGGCTCGCTGACGTGAGGGAGCGGCCGGTCGGATGACCAGCCGCTCCGTCATCTTCGGGGTGCTCCGTCGTCGTGAGGTCTGGACCGTCGTGAGGTCTCGACCGTGGACTGGCGCTGAGGGCGCTGAGCCCTCAGGGCTCGTCGGGATCGGCGTCCATCTCCTGCGCCCAGGTGCGGAGGGCATCGAAGGCCGGGCGCAAACGGAGTCCGCGCGGCGTGAGCGCGTAGGTCACGGTGATCGGGGGGCCGGTGTCGACTTGGCGTTCGACGAGTCCGAGGGCTTCGAGCTCGCGCAGCCGTTCGCCGAGGACCTTGTTCGACAGGCCCTCGACGCCGCGCTCCAACTCGCTGAAGCGGGCGGGACCCTGGAGGAGCAGGTCGATGATGAGCCCGCTCCAGCGCTTTCCCAGCACCCTCCACGCACGGTCGGTCGAGGTGCAGAGGTCGGTACCCAGCACATCAGCCATGCGACCAGAATACCAAGGCGGCCGATCGTCGATTCCGGGCCGGTGCGCGGCTGAGTCCGGGGCCGTCACTGCCGTCGGCCCGACGAATTGGCTGGCTGTGAGACGGGTGAGATCCGGCTGTGTTGTGGCAGAGTGTTCTCGTAAGCCGCATTGCCTCAACCGGCATTATCGGACCGTCCCTCTGCGACCTCACTCGAACGGAGCACCCACCGATGAAGCAGTTCCTCATCAGCGCGACGGGTCGTCTCATCGCGTCCATCGTCATCGGCGTCGTCGTGGGCTGGATCGTCGGCGCCTTCACCACCACGGGCGACGGCTTCCTCGTCGGCATCTCCACGGCGACGACGTTCTTCGTGCTCGTCGGGACCGCCGCCCTGTGGCCGATGTCGTCGGAGGAGACGAAGTCGAACGCGAGCCGCGAGGACTTCAACCCCGTCCTCGACGAGGTGGTCATCACGATCGCCCAGCTCTGCGGCCTCGGCGGCATCGTCCTTCTCCAGGTCGTCGGCGGATCGCAGGCCGGCAACTGGGAAGCCGCGATCGCCCTCCTCGGCGTCTTCATGTCGTGGGCCGGCCCGCAGATCCTCTACAGCGCCCGCTACGCCTACATGTACTTCGGGGACGGCACTCCCGGCGGCATCGACTTCAACTCCGACCGCGTGCCCAACTACAAGGACTTCCTCTACTTCGGCTACGCGGTGGGCATGACCTTCGGCGTCACCGACACCTCGGTCTCCGATACGCAGATCCGCGCCGTCGTCCTGCGCCACAGCCTCCTGTCCTACGTCTTCAACGCCGTCATCCTCGCCACGGCGATCAACCTCGTCGTCGGGGTCTTCTCGAACTGAGAGCGCGACCGCGGTCGGCAGGGCTGCGGTGCGGACGCATGGCCGGGGTGCGCACGGCCGGAGCCACGGGGTCGTCGGTTCAGACTGCGCGCGCTGACTGTGGCTGGGCTTCCGGAGGTGGATCCCGCTCGATTTCCGGCTCGATCTCGAGCGGGATCCACCTGGCAAGCAGGGCCAAGGGTTGTGTGTGCCGCCCAGGGGTGTCTCATCGCTCCGGGTAGGTGATGCGGTTGTCAGTGGAAGTCGCGGTCACCGAGGGCTAGGGGAAGCCAGCAAAAGCAGCGCGCGATTGCGCGTCTGCAGATCGGCGGTTCCGACGGCCTCGGCCAGCGCGCGCCGCATTTCACATCGACTTTCCTGCGACATGGTCAGCTGGTCAGAGTGTGTGGAGACCATCGAGAGCCACTCGTGAGCCGCATACCACCGCGGTTCGTCGCAAGTGATCTCGCGGACCTCGAAGTCGTGAGCCTCGAGCCGGGCGACATCTGGATGAGAGGCATCGTCTGGTTCTGGTTCCGGAACGGCACGGGGAAGGAATTGTTCGTAGACGCCGGCAATCTCCGCTGCGCGGCCGTCAACGGGCTCGATTCGATTCCACATCAGGGCGAGTCGACCTTCCGGACGGAGAATCTGTCGGATTTTCGGCAACGCGGTTGCCGGATCCACCCAATGGAACGATTGCCCGAACGTGACAAGATCGAACGTCCTGTCGCCAGCGTCCCAGGACTCGAATGTGGAGACTTCGACCTGGCACCCTTTGCTTCGGGCGACCTCCGCCATCTCGGGGTCGGGTTCGACCGCAGTCACCTCACAACCCGAAGCTGTGAGCTGTGCTGAGAATATTCCAGTGCCTGCTCCGACATCGAGCACACGCGTCGGCCGGACGTCAGCAGGGAATTCGCCGAGCACCTCAGTGAGGAGAGCGCCCGGATACCGCGGACGGACGCGATCATAGGTCTCGGCGACCGAACCGAAGGATTCGGCCCGTGCACGGTTCTCGAAAGGCTCCATCTGCGCATCTTAGCCGCGCGATCAACCCGCAATGCCGGTTCGGACAGCCGCCGCGTTTTGAGTGCGGACGGATTTCCGGAGGTGGATCCCGCTCGATTTCCGGCACGATCTCGAGCGGGATCCACCTCGCAAGCGGGGTCAAGGGTTGTGTGCGGAGGTGCGGGGGTGTCTCACTGCTCCGGGTAGGTGATGCGGACGTCGGCGGAGTCCCCGCGATCATCCGCGGGCATGGATCCGGCGCTGCCACCGGGCTCGCCCTCGATGACGGCACCGGAACTGAGCTCCGCCTCGGCGGTCTGACCGGGACCGAGGACATGGAGAACCTCACGGTCATGCGCGAGCAGATAGTCGGCGATGATGCGCCGATGACAGCGCCACCACACGGCTTCCGAGCACATCACCGCGCACCGCCGCTCATCGCCCCAGTCCAGCAGCACGGCGATGTCGGCGGCGAACTCCGCGCCGAGGGCGTGATCGGCATAGTTGTGGAAGCTGCGGTTCTCCCACCACGCGTTGACCTCAAACGGCACGTCCCGGCTGACGGGTCGCCGCCCGGTGAGACCGTCGAGCCGGCGCAGCTCGATGCCGACCGCGGCCAGCGCATCGCCGAGCACATCCTCGTTGAACTGCGGATTCGCGTTCGACCCGGGCAGCTTGCGGACGTCGACGACCACCTCGGCGCCGGAGTCGCGGAGCAGGTCGATGAACTCCTTCAGGGAGCGGTTCGAATGGCCGATCGTGAGGAAGTCCGGCACCGAGGCGGGCCCGCCGCGGGCGGGCTGGTGGGCGATCTCCCGGTCCGGCTCGTCGGCGGTCATTCGTCGTCGATGAGGCGGAGCGCGCTGCCCTTGTGCGCGGCGATGTGATCGGTCCTGTCGCTCCTGATCTCGTACTGCGGGTCGGCCTCCGAGGCGCGGTGGGTGTGGCCCTTGTAGTCGAAGTCCGAGGTGTGGACCCTGATGATGTGGCCGGAGACCTCGCCGGCCTCGGAGTTCCACCCGACGTGATCGCCGACGGAGAATTCGTGTGCCATGTCGATCTCCTTCAGAAGCCGATGCGCTCAGCCGGGGGGAACCGGGTGCAGACGACGCTTTCGTTGAGCGGGGCCGGCTCGAGGCAACTCGGAACGCCCTCGTCGAAGACGAGGAGGAGCGCTGTGTCCCTCTCGAGGTCGGTCAGTGCTCGGATCATGCCTCCACGGTACTCCGGCCGGCCGCAGCACTCACAGGGGCTGCACGCGGCAGGGCGCGTTCCCAGGCGCAGTCCAGCCGGTCGGCATCGAACCTGCGCCGAGGTTCGCTAAAGTCAGTGCCCAGGGGGTAACAATGACGATCGAGAGAACCGAGCCGGTGCCGCGCTTCGACGGCCCGAACGAACTCACACCCGAGGACCGGGAACGGGCCAGGGGCCTGCGGAAGATGCGCACGCTGGCGCTCTCACTGCTCATCCTCGCGACCCTCATCTTCCTCGCCACGAACCTCTTCACCGATCTGTCCGGCGTCTGGGGATTCGTCGCCCGCGGCGCCGAGGCCGCGATGATCGGCGCGATCGCCGACTGGTTCGCCGTCACCGCCCTCTTCCGGCATCCCCTGGGCCTGCCGATCCCGCACACCGCGATCATCCCCCGGAAGAAGGACGCTCTGGGAGCGAGCCTCTCCGCCTTCGTCGCAGCGAACTTCCTCCACGCCGAGGCGGTGTCGACGAAGATCCGCTCCGCCCACGTCGCACAGCGCGCCGGCGAGTGGCTGAGCAAGGCCGCCAACCGCGACCTCGTCGTCGACCGGGCCGCCGCCGGTCTCGAATACGTCCTCTCCCGCATCGACGACAAGTCGATCGTCGCCCTGACGAAGAACGTCATCCTCCCGCGCCTCATCGCCACCCGGAAGTCTCCGGTGCTCGGCAAGCTGCTGCGCCAGATCGTCCTCGACGGCGCCCACCACAAGCTCGTCGACCTCGTCGTCGCCGAGGCGTACACATGGCTGAGCGACAACCCGCAGGTCATCGACGAGATCGTCCACAACCGCGCCCCGTCGTGGGTGCCCGACTTCGTCAACGAACAGCTCGCGAACCGCCTGCAGCGCGAGATCCTCGGCTGGCTCGTCGACGTCCGCGACAACCCTTACCACAAGGCCCGCCAGGCCCTCGACGCGTGGCTCGTCGACCTCTCCACCGACCTGTCGACCGACACCCCGCTGGCCGACAAGGCCGAGGACATCATCAACGACCTCCTCACCCAGGACGGCGTCGTCGACTCCGTCCTCGAGATCTGGACCTCGCTCAAGCAGCTCCTGCGCGAGGCGATCATCGAACCCGACGGTGAAGTGCGCGGCCGCATCGCCGACCTCATCGGAGAATTCGCCCAGCGCCTCCAGACGGACACGGAGTTCGCTGAGACGATCGACGACCGCGTGGCCACGACCGCCGGCGACCTCGCCGAGAGCTTCGGACCCGAGATCGCCAGCGTCATCTCCGACACCATCGAACGCTGGGACGCGAAGGAGGCCGCCGACCGCATCGAGCTCTACGTCGGCCGCGACCTCCAGTACATCCGCATCAACGGCACCGTCATCGGCGCCCTCGTCGGCATCCTCCTCCACACGGTCATCGTCCTCATACCCGGGTGAGGGGTCACCTCACGCCTCGGCGCGGCCGCCCGTGTCACCGCGCGTCCGCGCCCGGCGCCTGCCGACGTACCCGACGACGAGGACGACGGCGATGCCGACGACGGCCCCGAGCAGCGTCTCGACCCCGCGGTCGATGATGAGCGTCGACCGCGGGATCGGATGCGCGAGCTGCGTCATGAGTAGGATCATCGGTGTGAAGAACGTCAGCGCGAACCCGTAGTTGCGCATCATCAGGTACTCGGTGGGGAACTGCAGGAGGATGACCGGGATCGCCAGCCACAGCGGTGACGGGTCCGGCCAGAGGATGAGCGCGGTGACGATGAGCCCGGAGAACGTCCCGAGCACCCGGTGCACGCCGCGGGCGATGCGGCCCGGCAGCTCCGCGGCGGCCAGGGGCACCGCTGCCGACGCCATCGCCCAGTACGCATGGTCGAGACCGATGAGCACCCCGATGAGACCCGCCGAGGCGACCGCCACCGCATACGTGGCCGCATGCCTGAGCATGGCGAGAGCGTGGGGACCGCGGAACGGGGTGATCATCCGTCGGGACCCCGCCCGCCACGTCCGCGTGCGGAACCATCCGAGGAAGCCCAGGGTGATCGCGAAGGCCGCCGCGAGGACGCTGATCCCGATGGGGATCCACGGCGGTGCGAGCGGTTCGACCGAGGCGCACGCCCCGAGGGCGAAGATGCCGAAGAACGGTCCCCCCGGACGCATCCGCGCGCGGTCGGCGATGATCGACCCGACGGCGGCGAAGAACGCCTCGATCGCGATGAGGGCGAAGACCGGGGTGTCGAGCATCGCGAGCATGACGCCGATGACGACACCCGAGAGCAGCAGCACTGCGGCCTGCAGCTGGTGGATGAGGCGCAGCTGGTGCGCCTCACCGCGACCGTACATCCCGCAGAACGCCCCGAAGACCGCGTAGATGATGAACTGCTCGTACCCGAGGAGAAGGAGGACGAGGGAGGGAATCGCCACGCCGAGACCGACCCTGAGCGGTGCCCGCCGATCGTCGTCGGTGGGTTCGAGACGCAGGGTCCCGCGGATGTACTCGGCGATCCTCTTCATGGCCGTGCAGCGGTCGGCGCGACCACCGCGCCTGCCCGGGTCGTCGGGCCGGCGCCGGGCACGCGGAACCGCGGTCAGTCCTCCTGGTGAATGAGCTGAACGAGATTGCCCACCGTGTCGTTGAGAACCGCGGTGGTGATCGGTCCCATCGACAAGGGCTTCTGTGTGAACTCTACTCCGAGGGCGCTGAGGCGCTGGTATTCGGCCTCGACGTCGTCGACGGCGAACTGGTTGATCGGGATCCCGTCGGCCATGAGCGCTGCCGTGTAGTCCCCGGCCGCCGGATGACCCTTCGGTTCGAGGACGATCTCCACTCCCTCCGGATCCTCGGGCGAGACGACGGTGAGCCACCGCGCGTCTCCGACGGGAACGTCGAACTTCAGCCGGAATCCGAGCTTGTCGGTGTAGAAGTCGAGCGCGCGCGCCTGGTCGTCAACGGGAATGCTGATCCACTGGGCCTTCATGACGGTGTCTCCTTACTCAGGCGGTGCCTGGGGTGATGCGGGTGGGTCGGTGTCCGGTGGTCGGGCGTCTCGCGTCCCGCCGGTCCAGCGATCGAACGCTGTGCGCAGCGGCGCGGGATCGAGTGTGTGGTACTTGTAGCGCCCCTCGCGGCGGGTGACGACGAGACCGGCGGATTCGAGCACCTCGAGGTGTTGGGACACCGCTTGGCGTGAGAGCCCGAGACCATGCCGATTGGCCAGACGCGAGCAGATCTCGAAGAGAGTCTGATCATCGCGTTCGGCGAGTTCGTCGAGGATCGTCCGCCTGGTCGGGTCGGCGATCGCCTTGAAGAGGTCGGCCACACCGACACCATAGGCAAGTACTGACTTGCATGTCAATGGACGCAGGTCACATTCGGTCGCGATTTCCCTCCGCGACTCTCGGGTTTTCCTCGCGCCAGTCGTGGGAGGACTGCATGGCCGCTGGCAGCGGCCTGCGAAAGCATTGAGTCATGACCACAACACACATGCCTGCGATCATCACGGCCTCCTCTGTCACCAAGCACTACAACCAGACCTACGCCCTTGCCGGCGTCGACCTCACGATCGGCCTCGGCGAGTCCCTGGCGATCATGGGACCCTCCGGTTCCGGCAAGACGACCCTGCTCCACTGCCTCGCCGGCATCCTCCGTCCCGACGAGGGCCACATCCGTCTCCTGCCCACCGACCGCAGCGCCGCCGCGGACATCACCTCGCTCAAGGAGGCCGGCCGCACCGCGCTGCGCCGGGAGGTCTTCGGGTTCGTCTTCCAACAGGGTCTGCTCCTGCCCGAGCTCTCCGCCGAGGACAACGTCGCGCTCGCCGCGATGCTCGCCGGAATGAACCGCGCCGAGGCGACGAGGCACGCTCGTGCGTGGCTCCAGCGCCTCGGCCTCGCCGAGCACCTCACCAAGCGCATCGGCCAGCTCTCCGGCGGACAGGCCCAGCGCGTGGCCATCGCCCGCTCGCAGGTCACCCAGCCCGTCGTCACCTTCGCCGACGAGCCGACCGGCGCGCTCGACTCCCGCACCTCGACCGAGGTCCTCTCCGAACTGCTCGCCTCGACGACCGGGCGCGGTTCGACGCTCGTCGTCGTCACCCACGACGAGAACGTCGCCGCCCGCTGCTCCCGCGTCGTCCGCCTCGCCGACGGCCGCATCGTCTCCGACTCCGCCGCGCAGTATGCGGCGAACAACGGGTGAGGCCGATCATGAAGGTCCTCCCACTCGTCCTGTCGAAGCAGACGTTCACGTCCCCGACCGCGCGCCTCGTCGCGATCGCGTTCTTCGCCTGCTCCACCCTCTTCCTCACCGTCGCCGCCGGTGCGTGGGCGTTCAACGACCGCCCCGATGTGCCCCGCTACGCCGAGGTGGTCGACCTCTACCGGATGCTCGCGATCCTCGCCACGGTCTTCCTCGTCGTGCCGGCGATCAGCCTCGGCGTCGCCTCGGCGAAGCTCAGCGCCCGACGCCAGGATGAGCGCCTCTCCACGCTCTCCCTCCTCGGCGCCTCGAAGGGCACCGTCCGGCTCGTCGCGGTCGCCGAACCCTTCATCCCCGCTGCCGCCGGGATCCTCGCCGGCATCGTCGGATACCTCGCTCTCGCCTACCCGCTGAGCCTCATCGTCTTCACCGGCGTGCCGCTGGGCTACTCCGCCCTCCTCATGCCCCTCTGGCTGCTCGCCGGGGTCGTCGCCGCTCTCCTCCTCATCTGCCTCCTCGCCGCACTGGTCGGTCTGCGGAAGGTCATCGTCTCGCCCCTCGGCGTGCGGACGCGGTCGCTCGGGCGGAAGTTCCCCCTCCTGCGCATCATCGCCGTCGTCGTCCTCGCCATCGGCATGGTCGCCGCCCTCGTCTTCTCCCTCCAGGACGGACAGTCGCAGCGCACCGCGATCATCGCGAGCATCCTCACGATCGGCGTCGCCCTCCTCCTCATCAACGTCCTCGGCGTCCTCGTCATGCGGGTCCACGCCTGGATGAGCGGCAAGACGGCGCGGCGCCCGGCCGGCATGCTCTCCGCGGCGATGATCGCCGACGCCCCCGCACAGTACTGGCGGAGGGTCGCCGGGCTCGCCCTCATCACGTTCATCGCCGTCGTCGGCGGCACCGGGGCGGCGATGATGCGCGGCAGCGGCGACGAGATGAGCGCGGCCGAACGCGAGCTCATGGGACCGCTGCAGTACACCGGCGACGACGTCTTCACCGGCCTCATCCTCACCCTGGCGATCGCCTTCGTCCTCATCGTCGTGTCCGGGACGATCAATCAGGCCGCGGACATCCTCGACCGCGCCTCGACCTACCGGGAGCTCCACGCCGCCGGCATGTCACCGGCGATGATGCACGGGGTCACCGTGCGCGCCGTGATGTCCCCGATCGTGCTTGTCACCCTCGTCTCGCTCGTCCTCGGCGGACTTCTCGCGATCGCCATGGCCTCGGCGAACGACCTCGGTGATCCGATGACCATCGCCGTCGTCGCCTCCGTCCTCCTCGGCGGCATCGCGATGGTGTGGCTGGGACTGCAGTTCACCCGTCCGCTCGTCCGGCGCGTCACCGCGGTGACCGCCTGAGGCCCCGCCTCGATCAGGAGTCAGTGATGTCCGCACCCGCCAGCATCGTCCCCCTCGTCCTCGGTCGCAAGACCGTGACGGCACCGAGCTCGCTGCTCGTCATGAGCTCGTTCTTCGCCTGCGCGACGCTGTTCCTCACCGTCGCCGCCGGGGCTTGGATGTTCTTCCAGATCCCGCCGAGCACCGATCCGAACACCCAAGGACTCGATGTCGCCTACAAGTTCTTCGCGGGACTTGCCACGATCCTCCTCGTCATCCCCGCGAGCACCCTGGCCTCCGCCTCGGCGACGCTGTCGGCCAGGCGGCAGGACGAGCGGCTCTCGACGATGTCCCTGCTCGGCGCCCAGCGCTCGTCGATCATCGCGATCGCCGTGGCCGAACCGCTCGTGCCCGCCGTCATCGGCATCGTCGCAGGCGTCCTCGGCTACCTGGGGCTCGCGTGGCCGGTGAGTCACATCCACTTCCTCGGGCAGCCGATCGGGTACGCGAACATGCTCATGCCCCCGCTCCTGCTCGCCGCGGTCGTCGTCTTCCTCATCCTCGTCTGCGTCGTCTCGGCGCTGCTGGGGCTGCGGAAGGTCGCGATCTCCCCGCTGGGAGTCCGGACGAAGTCGCTCGAGCGGAAGTTCCCCGTCGCCCGGGTCATCGCGGTCATCGTCGCGATCCTCGTCCTCCCGGTCGTCGTCAGCCTGTCGAAGTCGGCGAGCCTGGGGATGGGGGTGATGATCTCGGCGATGCTCGCGGTCTTCGTCATCGGCCTCATCGTCGTCGACCTCCTCGGCGGGCTCTTCGTCCGCTGGTTCGCCCACCTGGCGGGCAAGCGCGCGCTGACGCCGGCCCGGCTCATCGCCGCCCGGCTCGTCTCCGATGAGCCGAAGCGGTTCTGGCGCCGCGTCTCCGGGGTCGCGATGACGGCGTTCGTCGCGGCCGTCGGCGGCACGGGCATCGCGCTCATGCAGTTCGCCACGGACATCTCCGACGACCCGAGCGTCGACATGCCGCAGGAGCACCTCACCCTCTACCAGGACCTGTTCACCGGCGTGCTGCTCGTCATGGGGATCTCGATCGTCCTCATCGCGGTCTCCGCGCTCATCAACCAGGTCGCCGACGTCTACGACCGGGCCGACACCTTCTCCGACCTCTATGCCGCAGGCATGGACGTCGACACGATGCACGCGGGGATGGTGCGCGCGGTCCTCGGTCCCGTCATCTGGGTGTCGCTGCTCGCCGGCGGTCTGGGACTCGTCCTCGTGCTCCCGCTGGCCGGGGCGGCCCTGGTGATGAAGCCCGTCACGTTCCTCACGATCCTCGTGTCAGTGGTCGTCGGTATCGTCGTCATCAGGCAGGGACTCCAGGTGGCGAAGCCGATTCTCGCCGCGGTCGCCACCGCCGGCCGGGCACGGCTGTGACGCTGGGCCGCTGCGCCGCCTCGGCGAGATCGGGGCGGCACCGGCGGTGACGTGAATCGCTGTCGGGTCCGCGCGCGGCACGGGTAAAGTGGGATGGCACTGCACCCGGGCCGGGCAGGCGTAGGCACAGAGGAGGAGACGTGGGAGTGAGCAGCGATCTGGGGTACGACGGACTCAGAACTCCTCCGCAGGATATCGAAGCCGAGGAGAGCGTCCTGGGTGCCATGCTCCTGTCGAAGGACGCCATCGCCGACTGCGTCGAATCGATGTCGCGTGATGACTTCTACAAGCCCGCGCACGAGACGATCTACGAGGCGATCCTAGACCTCTACTCCCGCGGCGAACCCGCCGACTCGGTCACGGTCGCGAACTACCTGACGAAGTCCGGCGATCTCTCCCGGATCGGCGGACCTGCCTACCTCCACACGCTCATCTCCTCGGTCCCCACCGCCGCGAACGCCGGATACTATGCGACGATCGTCCGCGAGCGCGCGGTGCTGCGCCGCCTCGTCGAGGCCGGCACCCGGATCGTGCAGATGGGCTACGACGCCGAGGGCGACACCGACGCCGTCGTCAACAACGCGCAGGCCGAGATCTATCAGGTCACGGAGAAGCACACGACGGAGGATTACGTCATCCTCGCCGACATCCTCGGCGAGGTGGCAGCCGAGATCGAGCGCAACGGCGACACCGACGGGCAGACCGCCGGGGTGCCGACCGGGTTCACGGAGTTCGATCAGCTGACCAACGGCCTCCACCCGGGGCAGATGATCGTCATCGCCGCCCGACCCGGTGTCGGCAAGTCGACGCTCGCCCTCGACTTCATCCGCTCGGCAGCGATCCATCACAAGCAGGCCGCGGTCTTCTTCTCCCTCGAGATGGGCAAGAACGAGCTCGTCATGAGGCTCCTCTCCGCAGAGTCGGAGATCCCGCTGCAGAACCTGCGCCGCGGTGAGCTCAGCCCCCACGACTGGACGAACCTCGCCGCCACCGAGGCGCGCATCAACGACTCGCCGCTCTTCGTCGACGATTCGCCGAACATGGCGCTCACGGAGATCCGCGCGAAGTGCCGCCGGCTCAAACAGCAGCACGACCTCAAGATGGTCTGCGTCGACTACCTCCAGCTCATGAGCTCGGGCAAGCGCGTCGAATCCCGCCAGCAGGAGGTCTCGGAGTTCTCCCGCTCGCTCAAGCTGCTGGCCAAAGAGCTCGAGGTGCCCGTCATCGCGCTCTCCCAGCTCAACCGCGGCAGCGAGCAGCGCACCGACAAGCGACCGATGATCTCCGATCTCCGCGAATCCGGATCGATCGAGCAGGACGCCGACATGGTCCTCCTCATCCACCGTGAGGACATGTACGACAAGGAGCACGAACGCGCCGGCGAGGCCGACATCATCGTCGCCAAGCACCGAGCCGGACCGACCGGTGACATCGCCGTGGCCTTCCAGGGCGCGAAGTCCCGGTTCGTCAACATGCCGCAGTAGGTTTCCCGCCACAGGAGCGAGCCTGCCCGGATCGGTGCCCTCACGTCGCTTTGTACGATGGCAGGCATGGACACGACCCCGAACGATCTGCTCGTGCTGCTCGCGGTCTCCCGCTCGGCGAAGTTCGCGACGGCGGCCCATGCGCTCGGGGTCAACCACACGACGATCTCACGACGGATCGCGGCCTTGGAGAAGGCACTCGGCGGCCGGGTGCTCGCCCGGTCCGGCAGCGGATGGGAGCTCACGGAGCTCGGCGCCGAGGCGGTGCGCGTCGCCGAGCAGGTCGAGCTCGCGGTCGGCAGCCTCGGTGAGTCGGGCGAGACTCCCGATCCCGTCAGCGGTGTCGTGCGGATGTCGGCGACGGACGGATTCAGCGCCTATGTGGCCTCACCGGCCGTCGCGGCGCTGCGGCGGACCCATCCAGGTCTGAGCGTCGAGATCATCACGGTGACACGGCAGGCCCTGCAGCAGCGGTCCGGCCTCGACATCGAAGTCGTCGTCGGCAAACCGCAGGTCCATCGCGCCGAGGCGGTCCACCTCGGCGACTATGCGCTGGGAATGTACGCCGCGCGGGACTACCTCGCCGACCACGGCACCCCGACGACGGTTGACGCGCTCATGGAGCACCAGCTCGTGTACTTCGTCGACTCGATGCTCCAGGTCGACGACCTTGACGCACCCCGGCGCCTCGTCCCGTCGATGAAAGACGGTGTGACCTCGACGAATGTCTTCGTCCATGTCGAAGCCACGCGTGCGGCGCCGGCATCGGGTTCCTGCCCTGTTTCATGGCCGACCGGCATGCCGACCTCGTCAGACTTCTCCCGGACGACCTCACCGAACACCTCCCGTACTGGATGGTGCTGCGGCCCGACTCCATGCGCCGTCCCGCCGTCGCCGCGGTCGCCAGAGCGCTCAAGCACCAGACGGCGGCGTGCTACGACGCCCTCATGGGGAAGGAAGAGAGGGTCTGATCGACGTACGGCGCCCGCACCGCGTACGGTGCGGCGCCGCGGGACTCACTGGCCGAGGATGTCGGCGATGCCCTGCCGGTAGGTCGTCACAGCGAAGTCAGGGAAGCGGGAGGCGAACTTCGACGTGTCGAAGATGTTGTCCCCGCGGTACCGGGGAAGGAGTTCGGCCGCCTCGGCGAGCATCGGATTGAACCGGCTGCCCAACTTGAACACCCACAGCGGGAGCACGGTGTAGCCGATCTTCCGCCCGGTGATCTCGGAGGCGATCGCGATGAGCTCACGGTACGTGCGGCGATGCTCGTCGATCGGCAGATGCCAGGTCTGCCCGTACGCGTCGGGGGTGTTGCCGAGCAGCGCCAGCGCCCGACTGGCATCCGGCGTCCAGATCAGCGATCGCTTCGTCGTCGCACTCACCGGCACGAGCGGACGCTTGCCCGCCCTGATCCGGTCGAATACGAGCATGTTCGACCAGCTCTTCGTCTTCCCCGGCCCGTAGAACTCCGGGGCCCGACCGATGAGCGCGTCGATCTGACCGGCGGCCATCGCATCGAGGAGCATCGTGACGATCTCCGCCCGCACCCGCCCCTTGCGGCCACCGGGGGCGAATCCCGTCGACTCGATCTGCGGGGTCGGGGTGCCCGGATACATGTACGTGTTGTCGAAGAAGACGAGCTTCGTCCCATGGGCCATGCACGCATCGATGACATTGCGCATCATCGTCGGGAACTTCTCCTCCCACAGGGCCGAATCCATCGGCAGACCCACCGTGAGATAGGCGATCGCGCTGCCCGCGACAGCACGCTCGGTCGACGCCGGGTCCATGAGGTCGGCGGCGACCAGCTCATCCGTGCCGTTGACCTGCTTCGGGTGCCGGCTGACGAGCCGGATGTCCTGAGTGAAGTCGCGATGGAGGGCGCGGGCGAGTTCGTCGGCGATCGGCCCACCTGCACCGAGAATGGTCTGCATTCCGTCTCTGCGTTCGCTGGTCGGGTTCACTTCACACCCGGTATCCGCTTGAGCACGCGCAGCGCGCCGGTGACGATGCGCGCGTAACGCGCAGGATCGACGTTGTCCGGCACACCGACGGGCAACAGCCGCGAGGCGGCGATCGTCTGCGACTCGGTGTACTTGAGGATGCCGTGCTCCCCGTGCCGCCGGCCGAGGCCGGAGGCCTTCATGCCGCCCATCGGGGCATCCATCGACCCCCACGCCGCGGCGTACGCGTCGTTGACGTTGACGGTGCCGGCCTCGAGCCGGGAGGCGACGCGGACTCCGCGGTCCTCGTCGGAGGTCCACACGCTGAAGTTGAGGCCGTAGTCGCTGTCATTGGCTCTCGCGATCGCCTCCTCCTCGTCGGCGACCCGGTAGAGGCTGACGACCGGACCGAAGGTCTCGTGCGCGTAGACCTCCATCGACTCGTCGACATCGGTGAGGATCGTCGGCTCGTAGAAGTAGGGGCCGAGCTCGGGACGGCGCCGACCGCCGGCGAGCACCGTGGCGCCCTTGTCCCGCGCATCATCGACATGGCGCATCACCGTCTCGAGCTGCTTCTGCGAGACGAGCGAGCCCATGTCCGCGGAGTAGTCGATCCCGGCGGTCAGCGTCATCGCCCGGGCAGCGGCGGCGAACTTCGCAGTGAAGTCGTCCCAGAGGACGTCGGGGACATAGATGCGCTCCATCGAGATGCACAGCTGCCCGGTGTTGGAGAAGCTCGCCCGGATCGCCCCGGACACGGCCTTGTCGACGTCGGCATCGTCGAGGACGAGCAGGGCGTTCTTCCCGCCGAGCTCCATCGACGCATCGATGAGGTTCTCCCCGGCCTGGGCGGCCACCGTCCGTCCCACAGCGGTCGACCCGGTGAACATGAGGAAGTCGGAGTTCTCGATGATCGGCAGACCGAGTTCGGCGCCAGACCCGGTGACGACCTCGACGAGACCGGGCTGCATGCCCGCCCGCTCGAGCATCTCCACGGCCCACAGTGCAGCGAACGGCGTCTGCGCATCCGGCTTCGTGACCACCGCATTGCCGGCGATGATCGCCGGCAGGGCATCGCTGATGCCGAGCGTCAGCGGATAGTTCCACGGCGAGATGATGCCGACGACGCCCTTCGGATGATGGAGCTCCCACACCTTCGTCAGCGCCAGCTGCGCACCCTGACGGCGCTTGGGTCGCAGGTACCTCTCCGCCGTGTGCGCGTAGTAGCGGGCGTTCAACGCGACATCCATGATCTCCTCGAACGCATGCCGGCGGGCCTTGCCGTTCTCCAGCTGGATGAGGTCGAGGACTTCGTCCTGGTGGCGCAGCACGAGGTCGTGGAAGCGCATGAGCACCTCCGCCCGTTCCCGAATCGGACGGGCGGCCCACTCCTTCTGGACGCTGCGGGCCCGTGCGGCCGCGGCGACGACATCGGCCGGGGTGGCGTGCGGAACAGTGCCGAGCACCTCACCGGTCATCGCATTGGTGACGTCCTGCGTGGCGTCGGGGTCGGCGACCCGCACGCGGCGGCTCAGCGCCGCGAGTCGGTCGGCGGTGATCCTCGGAGTGATCCGCGCATCCGCGGTCAATGTGGACACGATGGTCTGCCCTTCTGTGGTCGTGTGTCGGGAATGGAGCGATTGGCTGGGAGTGTAGGTCAGTGACATGAACGTCGTCAGTCGAGCGAGATGACGCGCGGCATGTGGAGAGCCGCCTGACCGTGGGTCATGACATCGAACATCAGGGTCCGCGTCGGACGCAGCGAGCGGATGTCATCGGAGATCCGTCCCTCGCCGAGGCGGGTCTCGACATGGCGCGGGAACAGCGCGGTTCCCGAGACGAGGGCGTTCGTCTGGTTGAACGTCGCATGCCATCCTCCGTCGAAATGCGTATACGACGTCAGGGAGGACACCGCGGTGCCCGACCGGTGCCGCTTCTGCCGGGGAGTCAGGGCCCGGAGTTCGAAATCGGTGCCGCCGGAGTCGTTGAGCACCCGTCCGGTCACGGACTGCGCGGTGATGTCGACATCGATGTCGGTCACCCACTTGGGGAAACCGTAGCCGTCGTGCCCGCGGACCTGGGCGATCTCGGTGTTGACGGGCAGGGAGAGCACATAGGAGTCGAGGTGGTTGTTCTTCAGCGCCGCGAGCAGGTCGATCGCCCCCAGCGGACCGTGGTGGGGCGGTTTGACCGCGATGCCGACGGCCGCCTCGGTGTAGAAGTCGATGTCGGCGACGTCGTAGCGGAACAGCAGCACCGAGGCGAGACCGAAGCCGGGAACGGCTTCGAGCGGATCGAGCGGTGCGGGCAGCCGGTCGCGCAGCGCGCTCATCGGCGCGAGCATCGTCAGGCGCGCGCTCGACATCGCGTAGTAGAAGTTCGGGGTGAACGTGCGCCCGATGCGCGACTCCACCTCGACCTTGGGCTGATTGCGGAAGAAGTCGACGCTGGTCACGCGGGGGTCGCGGGCGACCTCGTCGAGGTCGGGCTGCGTGCGATAGCGGTCGAAGAGACCGCCCGCGGGCACCTGGAGGGTGCGCGAGCCCAAGGTGACTTCGGTGGTCGGGGCGGTGTTCGTCTCGGTCATGTTTCTCACTCCACATCTGATTCCGGACTCTCGAACTGAGAGTAGGCTGACGAAGTTAACAGTGTCAACATGGCGATGCGGGGATTCATTCCCGACCTCCGGGTGTGTTCCCGGTCTCAGCGGCGCTGCGTGGGTCTCAGTCGGTGAGCAGGGCGGCGAAGGCGGCGCGGACGCGGGTGTCGAAGTCGACGTCGTCGTTGGCCCCGAGGGTGCCGTCGATGTGGAGGGTCGCCAGTCCGTGGGCGAGTGCCCAGCCGGCGGTGGCGAGTCCGTGCGGGTCCCGCTGCGGGTGGGTGGCGATCGCGACCTCCTGGATGCGGGCGAAGACGGCCGCGCAGGCGACCCTGACCTCGTCGACGGTGCTGAGCTCCTGGCCGAACATCAGTGCGTAGAGGGCGGGATGCGCCTCGGCGAAGTGGATGTAGGTGAGCGCGAGCTCGACGAGCGGGGTGTCGCCCTCCCCGTGCTCGCCGACGACGGCTTCGAGTGAGGTCTGGAGCTCGGCGAAGCCGTCGGCGGCCATCGCGGCTTCGAGGTCCTGCTTGCTTTCGAAGTGGCGATACGGCGCGGCCTGGGAGACGCCGACCCGGCGGGCCACGGCGCGCAGGGAGAAGGCCTCGCCCGTCTCGAGCATCTCGACGCCGGCGGTGATGAGCGCGTGGCGCAGGTTGCCATGATGATGCCGCGGCTTCTCCGCGGACGCTGTTGACACAGTCGATCCTCCCCCGTACTTTTTCAGTGTGGACACTGTTAACTTTAGCAATCGAAGCGTCCTCCCCACAGCGTCCTCGTCGTTCTAGGAAAGGTCCCCTCATGACATCGGTTCTCTTCGTCATCACCGCCGCCACCGGATGGACGCTTGAGGACGGTACCGTCCATCCCACCGGCTACTGGGCCGAGGAGGTCGCCGAACCCTACCGTCTCTTCTCCGAGGCCGGGTGGGACATCACCGTGGCCACGCCCGGGGGAGTGCCTCCGACGCTCGACGAGCTCAGCCTCGGCATCGCCGGGGGTCGACCGAAGAAGCGCCGGGAGATCCGCGCCTACCTCGACTCGATCAAGGACGCCCTCGACCATCCCGTCGCCCTCGACACCGTCGACGAGGCCGACTACGACGTCGTCTTCTACCCCGGAGGGCACGGCCCGATGGAGGACCTCGCGGTCGATCCGGTCTCCGGCGCACTCCTTAAGCGGCGCCTCGACTCCGGCAGGCCGCTCGCCCTCCTCTGCCATGCGCCGGTCGCCGTGCTCGCGGCGAAGAACGAGGACGGGTCGAACGCCTTCGCCGGACGGACGATGACGGGACTGTCCAACGTCGAGGAACGTCTCAACGCCTTCGCGTGGAAGGCCAAGTGGCTCCTCGAGGACGCCGTCAAGGACGCCGGGATCCACTACGAGAAGGGCGTGGTTCCGCTGCGTCCCCACATCGTCGTCGACGGCAGCCTCTACTCGGGGCAGAATCCCGCGTCCGCCGAGGCGCTCGCCTCCCGGATCATCGCCGACGTCGACGGCCGACGCGCGGCACCGGGGCCGACGGCGTGAGTCGGCACGCACTCGACGTCCGCGGCACCACCGTCCTCATCACCGGCGCGAGCTCGGGCCTCGGGGCGGAGTTCGCCCGACAGTTCGCCGCCCGCGGTGCCGATCTCGTCCTCGTCGCCCGCCGCCGTGACCGGCTCGAGGAGCTCGCCCGAGAGCTCGAGACCGCCCACCGCATCACCGCCCATGTTCTCGTCCATGATCTCGCCGAGGCGGCAGGGGTCGACGGGCTCCTCTCGGATCTCACCACCGGGGGCATCGCGGTCGACTCGCTCGTCAACAACGCCGGGTTCGGCATCGCCGAACCCTTCGCCGACACCGCCCCCGAGCGGATCGATGAGATGCTCGCCGTCAACGTCGTGGCACTGACCCGGCTGACCCGCGCGCTGCTGCCGCAGCTGACCGGGGTGCTCGTCAACATCGCGAGCACCGCGGCCTACCAGCCCACGCCCGGGATGGCCGCGTACGGTGCGACGAAGGCCTACGTCCTCTCCCTCACCGAGGCGATCGCCGAGGAGACGCGGTCGGTTCCGCTGAGGGTGCTGGCGCTCAGCCCCGGTCCGACGAACACGGAGTTCTTCGCCGTGGCCGGCAGCGACTTCGCCGGCACGGGACGCTTCGACACCCCCGAACAGGTCGTCGCGGTCGCCTTCGCCGCACTCGAGCACCGTCAGCCGCGCAGCGTCATCTCGGGGTTCGGCAACAAGGTGCTCGCCGCCGGTGCCGGTCTGCTGCCCCGGAGGATCGCGCTCAAGGCCGCCCGGAAGGCACTGGAGTGAACCTGTTCACCGCAGGTACGGTGGGGACATGACGATCGAGACGACCGAGATCACCGCCTACCTCGATGAGTACGCGCGCTCGCTGAGCGAATTCGACGCCGAGGCGGCGAGCCGTCCGTGGTCGATGCCGGGAATGATCGTCGACGATGCGTTCTCCGGGGTGCTCGAATCGCGGGAGGCGATGGCCGCGGGGCTCGAGCAGTCCTACCCGCTCTACCGGCAGCTCGGGCTCGCCTCGGTCGGGTACGACCTCCTCGGCGAGGATCATCTCACCCCTGACCTCGTCATGGTCCAGGTGCGCTGGGACTTCGTCGACGACGCGGGGGAGCCGCTCACCGACAGTGTCGCGCACTACCTGCTGCGACGCGAGAGCGAAGGGCTGCGGGCGACGGTGTGCGTGCAGACCGACGACCGCGAGAAGCTCCAGGCGCTCGCGACGGCGAAGGGCGTCGACCTTGGATAGCCGGTCGACTCACGTGCTGCTGCGGGCGCCGAGGAGGCCGAGCCGCTCGAGGTCGGCCCGCAGGTCCTGAGCACCGGTGAAGACGATGCCGATGAGCCCGAGGCCGCGCGCCGCCTCGACATTGGCCGCGAGGTCGTCGACGAACACCGTGCGCGCAGGATCGAGGTCGAAGCGGTCGAGGAGGAGGCGGAAGATCGCGGGGTCGGGTTTGATGAGCTTCTCCCGCCCGGAGACGACGATGTCCTCGAGCTCGCTGATCGCCGGTGCCGCGACGGGCGCGAAGTGGACGGTCTCGGCCGACCAGTTCGACAGGCCGAGGAGCCGCACGCCTTCGGCTCCCAGGTCGGCGACGATCTCGGCCATGCCGGGGATCGGACCGGTCAGCGACCGGTCGAACCGCTCGTAGTACGTCGCGACGATCTCCCCGTGGCGGGGATCGGTCGCGCTCGCCCGCTCCACCACCTCGGCGATCGTCGCCCCGTTGTCGGCGGAGACGTTGAGGGCGGCGAAGTCGGCTTCGGCGGCGAAGGCGTCCCATTCGGCCCGGCTCATCCGGTCGGCCAGCGGCCCGGACTGGTCCCATCCGACGAGGACCTGACCGAGGTCGAAGACGACGGTCGTGGGAACGGCGACCCCGGTCCCGCTGTCACCGGCGGGGATCGGGTCGTGGGAAGCTTCGGTCATCGGCGCACCGCCTCGGCGTTGGTGGGTGGATGGTCTGGTCTCCCACGCTACCGGTTCGTCGGCTCCCGTTCCCGCCATGCCCGCAGATCGTCGGGGGTGTCGATGTCGGAGGCGTCCCCGAGGTCCGAGCACTCGACGAGGTCGACGAGGTGGGCGTGCCCCCGCAGCCACGCCCGTCCCGCTTCGTCGCCGCACGCTCGCCGGACGGCGGCCCGCGCATGGTCGAGCGGCAGGAGCACGGGGTGGCCGGGGAACCCCAACCAGGCCGCGCGGGCGATGCGCCCGGGATCGAACGCGCCGATCAGTCGGTCGAGGACCGCCCGACCGATCCCGGGCTGGTCGACGAGCATGACGAGGACCGGGGTCGCCGTGGTGGTCCCCGGCTCCCGACCGATCGCCGCGATCCCGGCCCGCCACGATGCGGACATCCCCACCTCGGCGTCGGGCACGTCGATGACGGCGACGTCCCCGAGCCCCGCCTCGGCGAGGTGGGCTTCGATCTCTCCGCGACCGGGACCGGCGGTGACGACGGGCCTCAGCCCGGCGGCGACGGCCACCTTCACGGCCCGGACGACGAGGACCGAGTCCTCCCACGGCAGCAGCGCCTTCGGGCCGAGCCCGAGCCGGTGCCCGGACCCGGCGGCGAGGATGAGGGCCACACCCCGGCCCGTCATCGCCGACCTCCCGGAACCCGACGTCGTGGGCCTGCGCGCGTGCGGCACGGTCGCGCTCATCGCTGCAGCACCCCCGCCTCGGCGAGTCCCGCATAGATGGCATCCCTCGTCAGAGGGGTCGTCGTGAAGTGGACGCCGGTGGCATGGCGGATCGCGTTGGCGAGTGCGGGAGCGACCGGATTGAACGGGGACTCGCTCATCGACTTCGCCCCCTGCGGTCCGACGGCGTCATGGGTGTCGGCGAAGTGGACCTCGGTGCGGGGGATGTCGGCGAAGTTCGGGGCCTTGTACTGGCGGAGGATGTCGGTGACGGGCCTGCCGGTCTCCTCGTCGACGATGATGCGCTCGTAGAGGGCGGCCCCGATCGCCTGGGCGACCCCGCCCTCGACCTGTCCGCGGCACTGGTGGGGGTTCATCACGACGCCCGCGTCGGCGGCGTGGACGGACTGGAGGATCCGGACCTCACCGGTGCTCATGTTCACCGCGACCCGGAACCCGTGGACGTTGAACGCCACCGACCGCGGCTCCCCGCCCCAGTAGCCCGACCCCGTCGGGGCCTCCCCGGTGGTCGCAAGCGACTCGCGCAGGAGCTCATCGAGGTGGACCGCGCGCCTGCCGCCGGCGGGTCCGACGACCTGGGCGAAGCGGGCATTGAGGTCGGCCGGGACGCGCACGCACGCAAAGTCACCGGCGATCTCGACCTCCTCGGGCCGGGCGCCGAGGTGGGGCGCCGCCAGTGCCTGCAGGCGCGCGATGAGGTCCTTCGTCGCGAGATCGTTGGCCTTCCCGGCGATCGTCGTGCCCGTCGACCCGAAGGCCCCCGTGTCGTGTTCGACGACATCGGAGTCGGACTGCCGGAGCGTGATCCGGTCCGTCGTCGTGCCGAGCAGGGTCGAGGCGAGCTGCGCGTGGACGGTCGAGGTGCCGTTGCCGAACTCCGCGGTGCCCACCCGCAGCTCGTACGTTCCGCCCTCACCGAGGGTGATGTGAGCGTGGGCGATGTGGCCGCGCGGTGGGGCGGTGGCGATCATCGCGATCGCGTGCCCTTCGCCGATGTTCCACTCCTCGCCGAGGTCCTCCCCGTGCCCGGCGGCGACGTGCTCGGCCCAGCGGGTGCGGCCCCGGTCGAGGGCGGAGCTGACGAGGTCGATGCACTGGTCGAGACCGTAGCTGCCGATGAGGAGGTCCTCCTCGGGTTCGTCGTCGGCGCTGAGCATGGGGTCGGCGGGTCCGATGATGTTCTTCCGGCGCATCTCGAGTTCGTCGATGCCGAGCTTGTCGGCCAAGGCGGTGATCGTCGACTCGACGGCGAAGATCATCTGGCTCAGCCCGTAGCCGCGGAACGCTCCCGAGGGCATCGTGTTCGTGTAGAGGACCATCGCGTCGACCTTCTTGTGCGGTGCGTTGTAGACGGCCACCGACTCCCCGACCCCGTGGAAGAGGACGCCGGGACCGTGATTGCCGTAGGCGCCGGTGTTCGACCGGACGTCGACGGCGAGTGCTGTCAGCGTCCCGGTCTCGTCGGCGCCGGCGCGCATCCGCATCCGGAAGGGATGGCGGACGGTGGTGGCGGTGAAGACCTCCTTGCGGGAGAGCTCGAGGCGCACGGGCCGACCGGTGGCCATCGATGCGAGCAGGGCGACGTCCTCGCAGAGCACCTCCTGCTTCCCGCCGAATCCGCCGCCCACGCGCTCGCAGTAGACCCGCACCCGATCCGGGTCGAGGTCGAAGATCTCGCTCAGCGCCCGGCGGACGAGGAACGGCACCTGCGTGCTGCTGCGGACGACGAATCGGCCTTCGTCGTCGGTCCACGCGATCGCCCCGTGGGTCTCGAGCGCCATGTGCGAGAGGCGCTGGGTGCGGTACGTCGCCTCGTGGGTGACCGCCGAGGCGGCGAGTGCGGCCTCGACGTCGCCGATCTCGTGGTGGACCTCGGCGAGGACGTTGTCACCGGGGCGGGCGATGCCCGCGTCCGGTCCGGCGTCGGGGTGGATCGCCGGGGCGTCGGGGGCGTCGGCGAGTTCGACGTCGAAGACCGCCGGCAGGTCCTCGTATTCGATGTCGACGAGGCGGACCCCGCGTTCGGCCGCCCGTTGGGTCTCGGCGACGACGACGGCGACGCGCTGTCCGTAGTACCGGACGACGTCGTCGAAGACGCGGGTGTCCTTGGGGTCGTCCTCGACGATCTCGTGCTGTGCGGTCGAGAACCGTTTGGCCGGGGCATCCTCGTGGGTGAGGACGGCGATGACGCCCGGTTCGGCGAGCGCCCGCGCCGTGTCGATGGCGAGGATCCGCGCGTGCGCCCGGGTCGCGTGGACGAGCGCGCCGTGGAGCAGGGGTGCGGGCAGCTCGTCGGGCTGCATGTCCATCGTGTACCGGACGGTGCCGGTGACGACGCCGGGGCCGGCGAGCGCCCCGGTGTTCGCCCCGATGCCGCGGAATCCGGGGTCGACGTTGCGGTGGCCGGCCACGGCATCCTCGATCGTCCGGTAGCCGGTGCACCGGCACACGTTGCCCTTGAGACTGCGCGGCAGGTCCTTCTTGTCGGCCTCGGTCATCGCGGCGACGGTGCAGATCATTCCCGCGGTGCAGAACCCGCACTGGAAGCCGCCGGCGGCGAGGAAGTTCTCCTGCACCGGGTGCAGGTCCTCCGGGGTGCCGAGTCCCTGGATCGTCGTCACCGACTTCCCGGCGATCCGGTGGGCGGGATAGAGGCACGAGTGGATCGCCTCGTCGTCGACGATGACGGTGCACGCTCCGCAGTCGCCGCCGTCGCAGCCCTTCTTCACCCCGGTCGACCCCTGCTCCCGCAGCCATGTGCGCAGGCACTGGCCGGGTTCGGGTGAGACGGCGACGGTGCGTCCGTCGACGGTGGCCGACGGCCTCTTTGGCGCGGTGGCGGGTGGGGTGTGTGCGGTCGTCGTCATCGCGTGCTCCTCGTCATCGTGATGTCTCCGGTCGTGCGCGCGGCGAAGCGCGGGTGCGGTTCGGCAGGGTCGAGCAGTTCGGTGAGGATCTCCGCGCCGAGGCGGTGCGTCATCGCCTCCCGCCACTGCGGGGTGCCGTGGATGTCGTCGTGCCAGACCCCGGCGACCGCCTCGTCGATCGCCGCTTGCAGTCCCTCATGCGTCGCCGCATGCGCGGCGTCCGGGCCGAGGTCGATGATGTGCGGGCGACGGGTCGACCCGGTGATCGCCAAGCGCAGGGCTCCCGCGCCGAGGCGGCGGCCGATGATCAGTGCCGCGGTGCGTCCGCGTTCGGTCAGGGAGATGCGGCGGAACGCGCACGGCTGCGTGAGCGCCGCGATCGGGATGTGGAAGCTGCGGATGAGCTCCCCGGGCTCGAGCGTCGTCTGCGCCTCCCCGACGACGAGTTCGGCCACGGGCAGGGCCCGCAGCGACCCGCGCGGACCCCACAGGAGGGCGACGGCGTCGAGGCCGGAGAGGAGGGAGATCATCGGGCCGGCGGGCAGTCCCGTGGCGACGTTGCCGCCGATCGTCGAGGCGTTCCAGATCTTCCACGATGCGACGAAGGAGTCGCACGCCGGGGCGAAGAGATCGAGGCCGGGCAGCGCCCGATCGCCGTGGCCGGGCACGCGCGGACCGCTCGTGCGGAACTCGAAGATGTCCTTGATCAGGCAGGTCGCGGCGATCTCGAGCTCGACGGGCTCACCGGCGGCGTCGCAGCGCCACAGCGTCGGCGTCCAGCCGGACTCGGTGATGTCGAGCAGGCGCCGCGGCGGGCCCTGGGTGATGTCGGTGCCGTAGGAGAAGAGCACGGTGCCCCCGGCCAGCCAGCTGTCACCGGGCTGCCACCGTTCGGGATCGGCGCAGGTGAGCACCTCGTCGACGCAGCTCATATCCATGAGATCATCGCCTCCCCTCGGGTGAGCGCAGTGCCGAGGCGGTGCAGGGGATGCGGGGGTGCCGCGGGTTCCTCCCGTGGGGGTGTCGTGGGGTCGGGGCCGGGTGCTGGTGGGCCGGCGCTGGGTGCCCCGTGGTCGGAGTTGGGTGCAGCACTGTCGCTGCCGCGGGACCCGTGGATCGGTCCGCTCGTGTGGCGCAGTTCGGGGATGCCCGCCGAGGTGGCCCGGCCCGTCGTCACGGCGATGAGTTCGGCGAGGACGGCGACGGCGACCTCCTGCGGGGTGCGGGCGCCGATGTCGAGGCCGATCGGGGAGTGGAGCGCGTCGAACGCGGTCTGCGGCAGGCCCCCGTGGACGAGTTCCTGCGCTCGCCTCTCGTGGGTCGTCCGCGACCCCATCGCCCCGACGTAGGCGAGATCCATCCGCAGGGCGCGGTCGAGGACCGGCAGGTCGAAGCGCGGGTCGTGGGTGAGCACGATGACCGCGGTGCGCGAGTCGACGCGGCCGGCCGCGCACTCGCGGGCGAAGTGCTCGCCGGGACGGTCGACGACGACCTCGTGCGCGCCGGGGTGGCGGGCCCGGGTCGCGAAGACGGGACGGGCGTCGCAGACCGTGACGTGGAGGCCGAGGAAGGAGGCGGCCTGGGCGATCGCGGTCGAGAAGTCGTTGGCGCCGTAGATGAGGACGCGGGCGCGGGGGCGGCGGGATTCGACGAAGAGCCGGCGCACGGTCGGGCAGTCGGGTCGGGTCTCGTCGCGGACCGCGACGATCCCGCAGCCGCCGCGGCGCACGATCTCCGCGACGGGGGCAGCGGCGGTGCCGACCGCCTCGGGCGAAGGCCTGGGGCGAGGGAGCGCCGGGGCCGAGCGTCACGGGTGGCAGCGGCGCGCGGACCGCCCGCGGCTCGGGTGCGACGAGTTCGCCGCCGCGCATCGCGACGTCGAGGGGGATCTCGCGGATGAGGGCACCGGCGTCGTCGCGGTCGGAGTCGATGAGACTGGTGACCGCCTCGGCGAGGGAGGTGAGCGGTTCGATGAGGACGCTGATGTCGCCGCCGCACATGAGGCCGACGGAGAGTCCGGACTCGTCGCTGAAGCCGAACTCGCAGACCAGCGACCGCTGGCCGGTGATCGCGGTGAGGGCGGCGTCGACGATCGCCGATTCGACGCAGCCGCCGGAGATCGATCCGATGGTCAGGGTGTCGTCGCGGACGGCCATCGACGTGCCGATGGGGCGGGGGACGGACCCGGAGACGGCGATGACGGTGGCAACGGCCCACCGGTCGGGAGATTCCACGGTCGACGAATAGGCGTTGAGGCGATCCAACACGGGGCTACCAGTCCTTTCTGCAGCGCCCGGTAGATAGCCCAAGTTCGACCTTGAACTCGCCATAGGCAAGTACGAAGAATCTTAGATCACAGTTTTTCCGCCTGGCAATAGGATGTTTCCACTTTGTGAGAAGCGCGGCGGCTCACGTACCCGGATGAATGCGAAGCGGCCGGTGACAGTGGTCATCACTGTCACCGGCCGCTGCCGATCAGTTCACCGCCGTCGACGCCAGTGCGGCGTCAGTCGCGGTGAGAAGTCTCTGGGCTCTGAGCTCAGAGGGGGCGAACGCTCGTGGCCTGGAGGCCCTTCTGTCCCATCTCGGACTCGAATTCGACGTTCTGGCCCTCGGTGAGCTCGCGGTAACCGGTCGATTCGATGGCGGAGAAGTGCGTGAACACATCGGCCGAACCGTCGTCAGGCTGGATGAATCCGTAGCCCTTTTCCGCGTTGAACCATTTCACGGTACCTGTGGTCATATTCCTTGTTTCCTTATTCAGCTGCGACCGCCGGAGCGGTCTTGATGGTCGGATCCGACGTGGATCCGGCTTGTCACACACAGTCGGCCGCTCTGCGAACGGCGGGGGCCGATCGCTCGGTGGCCCAAAGGTGTGATCTTCCCGTCGGAGCACAGGCGAGTGCGCTGCGGAACCGACGAAAACCTGGGGGACGCGTCGACACAGGACGCGAACGAAATGAAGAGGGAGGGAGTTGAAGCGATGGTGCCAGTCTATCAGAGATTCGTCCCGGTCCGGCGTCGAATCGGATGCAATGATCCCTGCCCGAATTCGGCCGTGGGGTCTCGCCTCAGCCCTACACTGAGACGGTGACGCTCCCCGAGGTTCTCCCCTTCCTGGCCGGCATCGCCGTTCTCGTCGTCCTCACGGTCACGATCCTCCGCATCGCCGAGGTGGGGCTCGGCTGGCTGCCCGTCGTCGCGATCGTGCGCGCCGTCGTCCAGCTCGCCCTCGTCGCCCTCCTCCTCTCCGGTGCGCTCACCGCGTGGTGGGCGGTCGCGGCGTTCATCGGCCTCATGCTCACGACCGCCTCGCTGACCTCGCTGCGCCGGGCCCGCGAAGTTCCGCGCGGGCCGCTCGGAGCCGTCGTCGGCGTCGTCGTCGGCACCCTCGTCACGCTCGGACTCGTCCTCGCCCTCGGTCTCGTCGATCTCCAGTTCGAGCGGGTCATCGCGATCGCCGGCATCGTCTCCGGCAATGCGATGACGGCGGCCACGCTCGCGATGCGCCGCTACGACGGCGAACTGCGCGGCGGCTGGGGTGAGGTCGAAGCGTGGCTGGCCGTGGGAGCGCATCCGCGCCGGGCGACGAAGCGCCTGCGGCAGATCGCGGTCCGCGAGGCCCTCCTGCCCAACCTCGACCAGACGAAGAACACCGGCCTCGTCACCCTGCCCGGCGCCTTCGTCGGCGCGCTCTTCGGCGGCGCCTCCCCGCTCGAGGCCGCCCAGTTCCAGATCGTCGTCCTCGCCTCCCTCATGCTCGCCGGCGCGCTCACCGCCGTCCTCGCCACGCAGATCGCCTCGGGCACGGCCCTCAGACCCGTCGACCCCGCCGGATAGGCGGCAGCGCTGCGCCGCGGAGGACCCTGGGTCCCGCTGCGCGGGACGACAGGGAAACATGCAGGCAAAGTGGAGGAATCGTCGTTAGACTGCCCGAATGTCTACGATCGAGATCACCCAGGACAACTTCGAGCAGACCATCACCGACAACTCCGTCGTCCTGCTGGACTTCTGGGCAGAATGGTGCGGCCCGTGCCGCCAGTTCGCCCCGGTCTTCGAGCAGGCCTCGACCCAGTATCCCGACATCGCCTTCGGCAAGATCGACACCGAGGACCAGCAGCAGCTCGCCGGCCTCTTCAACGTCACCTCGATTCCCACCCTCGTCGCGTTCCGCGACGGCATCGTCGTCTTCGCTCAGCCCGGTGCGCTCGCCGCCCCGCAGCTCGAGCAGGTCATCACCGCCGTCAACGACCTCGACATGGACGAGGTCCGCGCCGAGATCGCCAAGCGCGAAGCCGGCGACGGTGCCGACTCCACCGCCGAGGGCGCGCCCGGTCAGGGACAGTGACCGAGCACCACAGCCGCACCGACCGGCCCGGGCCAGATGCCCGGGCCGCGTCCGTGTCCGCCCCCGACACGGCACCCGAGTCCGGGCATGCACCTGAGACCGGGCAGGCATCCGAGTCCGGTCAGGTGCCCGGTTCCGTCGAGGAGTGGGAGAACCGCTACTCCGGCGCCGAGGCGGTCTGGTCGGGCCGTCCCAACGTCGCCCTCGTCGACGTCGTCACCGACCTCGACCTCACCCCAGGTCGCAGTCTCGACGTCGGCTCCGGTGAGGGCGCCGACGCCATCTGGCTCGCCGGTCGAGGCTGGCAGGCCGCCGGCATCGACCTCTCCCCGACCGCGATCACCCGCTCCCGGGTCGCCGCGGAGACGGCAGGAGCGGACGCGGACTTCGCCGTCGCCAACCTCGTCGACTGGGCCGCCGCAGACGACCACCGCGGCGCCTACGACCTCGTCACCGGGTGCTTCCTCCACACCCGCCTGCCCGACACCCGTGCGGACCTCATGCGCCACCTCGGCGAGCTGGTCAGTCCCGGCGAGACGCTCATCCTCATCTCCCACGCCACGGTTCCGCCCTGGGCAGCCCGCGAGGATTCAGAGCATGGGGAAGCAGGGCACGAGCACGGGCTCGACGGCGACTTCAGCACTCCCGAGGAGGACTTCACACTGCTGACCGCCGGCGGAAGTCGACCATGGGAGTGTGTTCTCGCCGAGACGCGGAATCGGCCTGTGACCGGGCCTGATGGCACGGAAACCGAGCTCGACGACGGCATTCTCGTGGCAAGGAAAGTTTAGGCATTCTTCACTACACGCCGTAGAGAGTGCGGGGGTATGATGACGCCATGGCACGGTTCAGCTTTCTCGAGTGGCCGGTGCTGCGGCAGTTCCGTTCGTCCGATCCGACCGGACGCGGCGAGTCCGTGGTGTCAGAGCACACGCGCAACATGGTCCCGCGGACGACGACGTCCGACAAGGTCGTCCAGTCCGTCTGCCCGTACTGCGCCGTCGGCTGCGGACAGCGGATCTTCGTCAAGGACGACAAGGTCGTCGGCATCGAGGGAGACCCCGACTCGCCGATCTCACGCGGGCGCCTCTGCCCGAAGGGCGCGGCGAGCGAACAGCTCGTCAACAACCCCTCCCGGCAGACCGAGGTCCTCTACCGCGCCCCGAAGGCCAAGGACTGGCAGAAGCTCGACCTGAACACGGCGATCGACATGGTCGCCGACCGGTTCCTCGAAGCCCGCCGCAACCACTGGGAGGACTTCGACGACCAAGGCCACCCCCTGCGGCGCACGATGGGCATCGCCAGCCTCGGCGGGGCGACCATCGACAACGAGGAGAACTACTTCGCGAAGAAGCTCTTCACCGCCGCCGGCGCGATACAGATCGAGAACCAGGCCCGCATATGACACTCCGCCACGGTTCCCAGTCTGGGAACCTCGTTCGGGCGCGGCGGCGCCACACAACCCGTCCAGGACATGGCGAATGCCGACTGCATCGTCATCCAGGGGTCGAACATGGCCGAATGCCACCCGGTGGGCTTCCAATGGGTGACTGAGGCCAAGGCCCGCGGTGCCCGGATCATCCACGTCGATCCGCGGTTCACCCGGACCACGGCGGTGGCCGACAAGCACGTCCCGATCCGGGCGGGCTCGGACATCGTCCTCCTCGGCGCGCTCATCAACCGGGTGCTGACCGACGGCCTCTACTTCGAGGAGTACGTCCGGTCGTACACGAACGCGACGAACCTCATCAGCGACAACTACCTCGACCCCGAGGACCTCGACGGACTGTTCTCCGGCTACGATCCGGCGACGAACTCGTATGACAACTCGACGTGGTCGTACCAGACCGATGAGGCCGGCGTCGCCCTGCGCGACCCCAACCTCACCGACCCGCGCAGCGTCTTCCAGATACTCAAGCGCCACTACTCGCGCTACACCGCGGAGATGGTCGCCGAATCGTGCGGGATCTCGGAGTCGGACTTCGAATACCTCCTCGAATCGATCACGACGAACTCCGGTCGCGAACGGACCACGTGCTTCGCCTACGCGGTCGGGTGGACGCAGCACAGCCTCGGCGCGCAATTCATCCGCACCGCCTCGATCCTCCAGCTCCTGCTCGGCAACATGGGTCGCCCCGGCGGCGGCATCATGGCGCTGCGCGGACACGCGACGATCCAGGGATCGACGGACATCCCGACGCTGTTCAACCTCCTGCCCGGGTACCTGCCGATGCCGAGCGCCGGCGTCCACGACACGTTCGACGACTACGTCGCCGCCGTCGGCACGCCCGAGACCCACAAGGGCTACTGGGCCAACGGCCGCAGCTACGCGACGAACCTGCTCAAGGCCTGGTGGGGTGACGCGGCGACGCGGGAGAACGACTTCGCGTTCGACTACCTGCCGCGGATCAACGGCGCCCACGGCACCTACCAGACGCAGGTGCGGATGCTCAACGACGGCGTCGACGGGTACTTCCTCCTCGGCCAGAACCCGGCCGTGGGGTCGGCGAACGGGCGCATGCAGCGGATGGCGATGAGCCACCTCAAATGGCTCGTCGTCCGCGACTTCAGCCTCATCGAATCCGCCACCTGGTGGAAGGACGGCCCGGAGATCGAGACCGGTGAGCTGCGCACCGAGGACATCGACACCGAGGTCTTCTTCATGCCCGCGGCCAACCACACGGAGAAGGCGGGCACGTTCACCCAGACGCAGCGCCTCGTCCAGTGGCGGCACAAGGCGGTCAACCCGCCGGGTGAGGCGCAGAGCGAACTCGAGTTCTTCTACGAGCTCGGCAAGCGCATCCGCGCGAAGCTCGCCGACTCCGACGATCCGCGCGATCGCCCGCTCCTCGACCTGACGTGGGACTACCCGCTCGACGAGGACGGCGAGGTCGATCCCGAAGCGGTCCTCGCCGAAGTCAACGGCTACTACGTCGGCGGGGAGAAGGACGGGCAGCCGCTCGACGTCTACACCCAGATGCGCGATGACGGCACGACCGCCGGCGGCTGCTGGATCTACACCGGCATCTACTCCGGCGGCGTCAACATGGCCGCCCGGCGCAAACCGCGCACCGAGCAGGACGAGATCGCCTCCGAATGGGCATGGGCGTGGCCGGCGAACCGCCGGATCCTCTACAACCGCGCCTCGGCCGACCCCGAGGGCAAGCCGTGGTCGGAGCGGAAGAAGCTCGTGTGGTGGGACACGGACAAGGCCCGCTGGGTCGGCGCCGACGAACCCGACTTCCCCGTCGAGCTCAACCCCGAAGCACACTCCGATGTGCCCTTCGGCGGTCCGAGCCAACTCGACGGCGACGACCCGTTCATCATGCAGGCCGACGGCAAGGGCTGGCTCTTCGCCCCCGGCGGCATGGTCGACGGACCCCTGCCCACGCACTACGAACCGCAGGAATCGACGATCGGCAACCCGCTCTACACGCAGCAGAACAATCCGCTGCGCAAGATCATGCGCCGGGAGGACAACCTGTCGGCCCCGGGTGCCGGGTTCCCCGGTTCCGAGGTCTACCCGTACGTGTTCACGACCTACCGGCTCACCGAGCACCACACGGCCGGCGGCATGTCCCGCTGGCTGTCCTACCTCTCGGAGCTCCAACCCGAGATGTTCTGCGAGGTCTCACCGGAGCTCGCCGAAGAGGTCGGACTCGAACCCTACGGCTGGGCGACCCTCGTCTCCCCCCGGGCGGCGATCGAGGCCCGCGTCCTCATCACCGAGCGGATGACGCCTTTGAAGATCGGCGGCAAGTGGGTCCACCAGATCGGCCTGCCCTACCACTGGGGCGTCGGCGGCAAGGGCGCGTGGGTCGACGGCGATTCGGCCAACGACCTCCTCGGCGTGACGATGGACCCCAACGTCTTCATCCAGAACGGCAAGTACGTCGCCGGCACCGCCCTGCCGGGCAGGCGGCCGCGCGGGCCCGAGCTCGTCGACTTCGTCGAGAAGTACCAGCGCGAGGCCGGTCTCACCCCCGAGTCGGGCAACGAACTCGTCACGGTCCCGCCCGAGGTCGTCGACCGCGCCGCCGAGGCGAGCTCCCCGGCGCACACGGGCGGGCACAACGAGCGCGGAGGCGACTCCGCGGTCGGTGTCACCCCCGGTCGCACGTACGGAGCCGACGAATCCCAGGACTCCGGAACCGCCTCGGCGAAGGGCTACAGCGCACCCACGGATTCCGGGGACTCCGCAGGCAGCGGAGCCGGCGACAGCGGCGCGCCCGAGGATGCCGGCGATCGCGAGTCCGGCGGCGAGCAGCCGGACAAGCGGGTCGACGCGAACTACGCCGTCGACGGGGACCCGACCGACGGCGACCCGCACTTCGGCTACGACGCCGACGGCAAGCCGTACCAGCCGGTCGATCCCGAACAGCCCGCGAACGCGTGGGAGTACGAGAAGAACGCGCGCAGGAGAGCAGAAGAGGAAGAGGAGGAGAACTGATGTCGGCACCGACGCTGGATTCCGGCACCGTCGCGGACGGCCATTGGCATGACACGACGCAGAATCGCAAGGGATTCTTCACCGATACCTCGATCTGCATCGGCTGCAAGGCCTGCGAGGTCGCGTGCAAGGAGTGGAACCACAACCCGCAGGACGGGAACTTCGAGATCCTCGGGATGTCGTATGACAACACCGGTGAGCTCGGCGCGAACACGTGGCGCCACGTCGCGTTCGTCGAACAGGGCAAGGAGCAGATCGAAGCGGCCAGGGAGTCCGGGCGCAAGCTCGTCAACCTCGGCATGCCCTCGATCCGGCCGCGCACCGACGAGACCGCGGGTCCGCAGCCGGTGGGCGGCGGACTGCCGTCGTCACCGCAGCTCGACGTCGACCTCCTCGCCCCCGGCGCGCTCGACCCCGTCGACTTCGACGGTGTCGACACGACCCCGCCGGACACCGCGGACTTCCGCTGGCTGATGTCCTCCGACGTGTGCAAGCACTGCACGCACGCCGGCTGCCTCGACGTGTGCCCGACCGGTGCGCTCTTCCGCACCGAGTTCGACACCGTCGTCGTCCAGGCCGATGTCTGCAACGGCTGCGGCACGTGCGTGGCCGGCTGCCCGTTCGGCGTCATCGAACGCCGTGACGACGGCACGATCCGACCGCCCACGGATCGCGGCGGAGAGGAGTACCCGCTCGACACCGCGGACATCCCGAACATGCACACGGCGAACAAGTGCACGCTCTGCTACGACCGCCTCGTCGAGGGCCAGACCCCGGCCTGCGCGCAGACGTGCCCGACGACGTCGATCAAGTTCGGCGACCGCGAGGACATGGTCGCCCAGGCCCATGAGCGGGTCGCCGATCTCCACGCGAAGGGACTCACCGAGGCGCGCCTCTACGGGGCGAACCCGAACGACGGGGTCGGCGGCACCGGCTCGGTCTTCCTCCTCCTCGACGAACCCGAGGTCTACGGCCTGCCGCCGGATCCCCGGGTCGCGACGAAGGACCTGCCCGCGATGTTCGCCACCGCCGGCATCGCCGCCCTCGGCATGATCGCCGCGGCCGGCCTGTCCTTCCTCGGGAGCAAGCGTTCATGAGCTCATCCGTTTACGATTCGTACCGTCCCCCCGAGCCAGAAGGCGGGCGGAAGAAGCGTCGCCGAGGCGGTCGCGGGGGATCCGGGTCCGGCTCCGGTGGCTCCGGAGGTCGGGGCTCCGGTGGCTCCGGCGGGGGCTGGCAGAACCGCGGTGCCGACGGCGGACGCGAGATGCCGATGGTCGAGGACGTCGAGTTCACCTCGTACTACGGTCGCCCGATCGTCAAGCCGCCGCCATGGGGTCATGAGATCTCGCTCTACCTCTTCCTCGGCGGGCTCGCCGGCGGGTCGACGCTGCTCGGCCTCGGCGCTCAGCTGAGCGACCGGCCCGGCATGCGCACGGCCACCCGTCTCACCGCGATCGGCGCGACGGCCCTCGGCGGCGCGGCGCTCGTCAAGGACCTCGGTCGCCCCGAGCGCTTCATCAACATGATGCGCGTGGTCAAGGTGTCCTCCCCGATGAGCCTCGGCACGTGGATCCTCTCGGGCTTCGGCGTCGGTGCCGGCGTCACCTCGGTCATCGAGGTCGACCGGCTGACGAAGGAGATCCTGCCGCTGGGACCGCTGCGCAAGGTCCTCCACGCACTCGAGCTGCCCGCGGCCCTCGAGTCCGCTCTCTTCGCGACTCCGCTGGCCGCGTACACGGCGGTCCTCCTCGGCGACACGGCGGTGCCGACGTGGAATGCCGCGGGCCGCAACGGGCTGCCGTTCGTCTTCGTGTCCTCGGCGTCGCTGGCCGCCGGCGGTGCCGCGATGGCGCTCTCACCCGTGCGCGAAGCCGAACCGGCGCGTCTGCTCGCGCTCATGGGCTCGGCCGGCGACCTCTATGCGATGTCGCGGATGAAGAAGGGCATGCACCCCGTCGAGGTCGAGCCGATGGAGGAGGGCGAACCCGGCCACAAGCTCCACCGTGCCGAGAAGCTCCTCATCGCCGGAGCGATCGGCGCGGCCGTCGTCGAGGTGGGGGCGCGGATCTTCGCGAAGAAGCTCGGCTCCCGCACCGGCGACAAGGCGCTGCGCGGGGTCAAGGGCGTCGCGAAGACGGCGGCCACCGGCGTCGCCGGTCTCACGGCATCGGGTGCCGCGCAGGCCGTGGCCAAGGGCGTCGCCGGACGTGCGGTCGCCTCCGGCGCTGCCACCGTCGCGGCGAACAAGGCGGGACGCAGCTGGAAGACCCGCGCGCTGCTGCGGACATTGTCCGTGGTCAGCGGCACGGCACTGGCGGCAGCCTCGGCGTACACCCGCTTCGGGATGCTCGAAGCCGGCATCGATTCGACGAAGGACCCGCGCTACGTCATCGAACCGCAGCGCGCCCGCCTCGAGGAGCGCCGCGCCCAGGGCATCACCGACGACTCGATCACCACCGGCTGGTAGCCGGCCGCGGGGCGGTGCGCCGCCCCGCAGGGTGTCGGTGCGTGCAGCCGACTTGAAGGTCTCCAGGCCGCGTGCCCGGTGTCTGCGTCAACTTTCTGTCCTGCTCAGGTGCGCCGCATCCGAGACCGCTGGGCGCGCCGTCCCTTGCCGCGAACACTACCCGCAGCCGCAGCTGCTACGCGGAGGGCGACACCCACCTCGGCGCGCGATTTCCTCCACGCGGCTGCGTACGCACAACCCTCGGCTCCACACACCACCCGTGCACGCGGTGTGTGTGAAGCTCCGCGTGCGGGGTTGCCGTCGGGCGCGCAGTCTCTGGGCGCGAACACTACCCGCAGCCGCTGTTCCTACGTGGAAGGCGACTCCCACCTCGGGGCGTGAGTTCCTCCGCGGAGCTGCGTACGCACAACCCTCGGCTCCACACACCACCCATGCACGCGGTGTGTGTGCAGCTCCGGGTGCGGGGTTGCCGCCGGGTGCTCTGTGCCTGCGACGCCGGGCGTGCTGCGGAGGCTGCGCGCCCTTCGAGAGCTACTCGCGCGTCGACGCCGCGCTGCCGGCGACGAGTTCTCCGTCGACGTAGGTCCGCAGGACCGTCGCCCCGAGGAGGTCGTCCGGGTCGCCGGTGAACGGGTTGACGTCGAGGACGACGAGATTCGCGCGCCCACCGGACACGATCCGCCCGATCCCGTCACCGAACTCGCCCGCCAGCGCTCCCGCGAAGGTCAGCCCCTCAAGGGCCTGACCTGGGGTGAACGCCCGCTCAGGGTGATAGGCGGCAGGTCCCGGGCTGAGCGCCGACCGTGTCGTCAGCGCGATGAAGAGATTGTGCGCCGCCTCGAGGGGAGCGGTGGGCGCATCGGTGCCGAGCGCGATCCGCACCCCCGCGTCGCGGAACTTCTGCCAGGGGAAGCCCGACTCCGCGCGGTCGTCGCCGAGCATCGTCATCCAGTTGTCCATGATCGCCGGGTCGCAATGGACCGGCTGGAGCGACGCGACGACGCCGAGCGCGGCCATGCGGCGGATCGTGTCATCCGTGACGGACTCGAGATGCTCGATGCGCGGACTGCGCAGTCGCGGACCGTTCGCCCGCACGCATTCCTCGACGAGGTCGAGCGCGATCTCGCTCGCATGGTCGCCGATCGCGTGCATCGCCAGCTGCAGGCCGGCGGCATCGGCGGCCACGGCCACCGGTGCGGCGGTCTGAAACGACCAGATCGCCTCGGCGTTCGTCCCGTTCGCATACGGTGCCCGCATCGCCGCGGTGCACGCATCGATGACGCCGTCGAGGATGAACTTCACCCCGGCCAGGCGGAACCACTCGGAGCCGTCCAGCGACGCCACCTGGTCGCGCACCTCGACCGCTCGCGCGACCTGGGCGAGATCCCGCTCGGGATCGCCAGTGGGGCGGAGGAGCCAATGGGCAGTGACGGGGAACGGCAGGCGGCCGTCGCGCTCGAGCAGGCGGACGACGGCGGCGAGCTCAGGCTCGCCGAGCGCCATGTCGGTCGCCGCGGTCACCCCGTTGGCCAGGTACGCCGCGAACGCCGTGTCGAGGAACCGATCACGATCCGCGGCCGTCGTGATCTCATCGAGGTAGGACCACACGTACTCGATCGCCGCGGTCTCGAGCATGAACCCCGTCGCCTGCCCGTCGGCGTCGCGGACGATCTCCCCACCGGGCGGATTCGGCGTCTCCGCCGTGATGCCCATCGCCTCGAGCGCCGCAGTGTTGACCCAGGAGGAATGGACGTCGTTCGAGTCGAGGATGACGGGAATGTCGGCGATGACCTCGTCGATCATCGCCGCCGTCGGCTGACCACCGGGAACGGCGTCGAACATCCAACTCGCGCCGAGGAGGTACGCCGCCTCCGGCTGCGCGCTGCGGGCCGCACGCAGCCGCTCCTGGATCTCACTCAGACTCCCGGCGTCGCGCAGCTGCACCTTGTCCAGGGTCTGCCCGAGCATCGCCAGATGCGTATGCGCCTCGACGAACCCCGGGGACACGAGCGCACCGTCGAGGTCGACCACCTCGGCGCCCTCACCGGCGATCGCACGGACGGTGTCCGCGTCACCGACGGCGAGGATCCGTCCCGCCTCAAAGGCGACGGCCTCGTGGAGCGGGGCGTCCGCGATGCCGGTGAAGACTGTGGCGTTGGTGAGGACGGTGGTCATGATGTCCTTTCGGTGGAGTCGGTAGGGGAGTCGTCGGTGACGGAGTCCCGTCCGCCAGTGGAACCGGCAAGGGAGTCCGTCGCGGTGTCGGAGGCGTCAGCGGCGGTAGAGGAGTCGGTCGTGGTGGCGGTCGCCTCGGTGGGGGTGCCCGAGGTCGACGGATCCGCGGGCGGTGTCGGTGAATCCTCGCCGAGGTGGGTCAGGGTGCGTTCGACGCTCGTCGAGACGCGGGCGATGAGCACCGTGGGGATGACGACGACGAAGCTGACGATGCCCATGATGAGCCCGAAGGCGGGGATGCCGACAGTGTCGATGACCCATGCGCCCAGGAGGGGAGCGAAGCTCGACCCGACGATGTAGGCCCCGACGAGGGGACCCGACCAGTAGCCGCGGGCGTCGAGACCGGCGGCGGTGGCGATGAAGAGGACGAACGCGAACGCGTAGATCGTGTTGACGACGACGATGAGCACGGCCAGGGTCTGCGGATCGGTCGTCATGCCGATCCAGATCTTCGCCACCCCGCCGAGGATGAGCGCGACGGCCAGCGGCACCGCCCGTCCGATCCGGGTGCCGAGGAGCATGACGATGAGCATCGCCGCGGCCCCGCACCCGGCGGCGGCGCTGAGGGCGAAGCCGAGAGACTGCTCGCTCAGCCCGACGGAGTCGCCGAGGACCGGAGCGAGCGTCCACACGGAGTCCTCGCTCGTGCCCCAGAGGGGGAAGACGATGAGGATGCCGATGCCGGCGAGCACGACCTTGCGGGGCGCACGGGTGCCGGCGGGGGACTCGGCGGCGATGACCGCCGAGGAGTAGTCGGGGGTGGCCGGCAGCCAGATCGTCACGGCGAGGCTGAGGGCCGACAGCAGCGCGAGCGCCCCGAACACCGTGATCTGGGCGAGGCCGATCGCGGGGATGACCCCGAGGACGACCATGACGAGGAGGCGATTGACGACGCCGCTCGTCGCGCTCACCCGGTTGGGGTTCTCGATCGCCGCGATCGCAGCCCCCGAGGTCGAGATCGCCGCGCCCACTCCGGCGCCACCGGCGATGAGTCCGGCGACGATGATCGTGGGACTGCCGATGAACGCCGCGGCGAGGAACCCGATGATGGCGATGACGAGTCCGACCACGGCGATCGTGCGGCGGTGGCGTCCGGCCGCCGGGCGCGAGGTGCCCAGGCCGACGAGCGCCGAGGCGAGCAGTGCCCACGTGAGGATGTTGCCGGAGGCGATGACGTCGAAGCCCACATCTTCGAGCACAGCCATGACGAGCGGGGCGAGGTTGGCGAGCATGAGTCCGGCGAGGGCGACGAGGAAGACCGCCGCGCCGTTGCGCAGTCCGAGCGGGACGCGGGGATCGTCAGCGGGTGCGGGTGCAGTGCTCATGTGGTGGCCCCTTTGCCGGAGTCGGAGTGCGGGGAACGGCACTCATTGACTAAACGAAAAGTTTTCGGTTACCTAGAATGGTGCCTGCCGGTTCGAGAGCTTGTCAATCGCATCGCGGCAGGACATAGAAGTCCCCGAGGTGAGAAGTCGCAGAGTCGCGAGAAGGAGGAGCGTGCGTCATGGCCCGACCGACGTCCCCGCTGCTGAGCCGGGAGAAGATCGCGCTCGCCGCCATCGAGATGCTCGATGCCGGTGAGGAGCTGAGGATCCAGCCGCTCGCGAAGCGCCTCGGCGTCTCCCTCTCCTCGCTCTACCACCACGTCGACGGACGCGACGGGATCGTCCATGCGATGCGCGAGGTCCTCAACGGCGACTACGACCTCGTCACCCTCGCCGATGCGGGGTGGCAGGACTCGCTGCGAGCCGGCGTCGGATCCCTCTGGCGCCTCTACGCCGACCATCCGCGCGTGATGATCCATCTCCTCGGCGTGACGATCGACGAACCCGAGACCCTGCGACTCTATGAGGCGCTCCTTGAGATCCTCCGCCGCGCCGGCCTGCCCGAGGACGAGCTGCTCACCACGCTCGAAGTCCTCGATGCGTTCGCGTTCGGGGTCGCCCTCGACGCCCTGTCCCCGAATCAGATCTTCGCGCCCGGAGACCCGGATTCCCCGCTCGCCGCACTCGCCGCCCGCCATCCGACCGGCACGGAGCGCAACCGACTCGTCTACGATCGCGGGCTCGATCTCCTCATCGCGGGCATCGAGGCGCGGGTGAGCTGAACAGGTTCAGCGGATGCGGATGCCGGACCCGGCGACGGTCTCCCCGATCACCGGGTGACCCGGCAGCTCCCCGACGACGAGGAGGCCGCCGGAGGTCTGCGCATCCGCGAGCAGGAGGAGGTCCGCCTCGGTGACGGTGTCATCAGTGGTCAGGTGCGGCCGCACCCAGTCGAGGTTGCGCCGGGTGCCGCCGGAGACGAATCCTGCGGCGATCGACTCGTCGACCCCGCCGAGGCGGGGCACCGCAGCCGCGTCGATGACCGCACCGACCCCGGAGGCCCGGCCCATCTTGAACAGGTGGCCGAGCAGTCCGAAGCCGGTGACGTCGGTGGCCGCACGGATGCCGGCGGCCACGGCCGCCCGCGAGGCGTCCGCATTGAGCTGCGTCATCGTCGCGATCGCCTCGTCGAAGACCTCCCCGGTCTGCTTGTGACGATTGTTGAGAACCCCCACCCCGATCGGCTTGGTCAGAGTGATCGGCAGTCCCGCCTCGGCGGCGTCGTTGCGCATGATCGCATCGGGATGGGCGATGCCGGTCACGGCCATCCCGTACTTCGGTTCGGGATCGTCGATCGAATGACCGCCGGCGACGGGGCAGTTCGCCTGCCCGGCGACGTCGAGACCGCCGCGCAGCACCTCGGTGAGCAGCTCCATGGGCAGCGTCTCCCGCGGCCACCCGACGAGGTTGATCGCCGTGACCGGGGTCCCGCCCATCGCGTAGATGTCGGAGAGCGCGTTGGCCGCCGCGATCCGCCCCCAGTCGTAGGCGTCGTCGACGACGGGGGTGAAGAAGTCCGCGGTGGAGAGGACCGCGAGATCCTCGCGGATGCGCACCGCCGAGGCGTCGTCGCCGTCATCGAGACCGACGATGACCTCGGGGTGCGTCTGCCCGGTCAGTCCGCGGACCGCGTCCTCGAGCTCACCGGGCGGGATCTTGCACGCACAGCCGCCGCCGTGGGCGAACCCGGTGAGGCGGTACTGTGCGGTCTCGAGCGTCTCCGAGGTGTCCATGTGCGCGAGCCTAGCACTGGCCTCACGGCGTCGGATCGGTGCTCCGGTCACGCTGGACAGCGGGAACCGCGCCGTCATCCACCGGGGACGAAACACCGGCCGGGGACTCGACGTCCGCCTCGGCGACGATCTTGCCGGGGTTGAGATTCCGACCGGGATCGGTCGCGCGGAAGAGGGAGTCGACGATGAACGCCCCGGCGGGGGTGATGTCGTCGACGATCCACGGCCGGTGCTCGGTGCCGACCCCGTGATGGTGGGAGAGCCCGCCGCCGGAGTCGATGAACTCCTGCTGCACGGCGTCCTTGACGAACTGGTACTCCGTCAGCGCGGTGTCCTCGCGGGTGTAGGGGACGGCGAACGTGAAGTAGAGGCACGCCCCGCCGTGGTAGCTGTGGGACATGTGGCAGAACATGAAGCCCGGCCCGCCCTGCGCCCGGCGCACCTGTTCGAAGCGCTCGTGGACGCGGGCGTGCATCGTCTTGAGGTTCGCCCAGCTCACCCCGGTCTCGCAGACATCGCCGAAGACCCTGTAGTTGAGGAGGAAATCGCGCAGGTAGGGGGTGTCGAACTTCTTCTGGTCGTAGATCGCTCCCGGTCCGGTGCCGAGGCTGATCCCGCCGCGACCCGAGACGATCCGCTTGACCTCGGCCCGCTCACGCGCGACGTGCTCCTTCGACCCCTCGAAGCAGACGTAGGACAGGCACATCCCCTCCGTCGTGTCCCAGCCGCGGGCGCGCAGATACGCGAACAGGGCATCCTGACCACGGGCGCTGACCTTGGACTTCACCGAGGTCGGCTGCGAGACCATGGCGAGGCTGAAGCGCGTCTCGGGCCCGTCGGAGAGCCGGGTGAAAGTGGGGCTGACCTCGGAGCGCGCGATGTCGTGCATCGCCTCGACGCCTGACGCCCAATCCGGGTAGAGGTACGCGACGACCTCCCTGACCTCGGGCCGGCGGTGGATCTGGACCGTGCATTCGGTGATGACGCCGAGGCGGCCCTCACTGCCGAGGATCATCTCGTGGACCGACGGGCCGGAGTCCCGACCGGGGATCGGCTTGCTCACGACGACTCCGCGGGGATGGACGACGCGCATCCCCCGCACGATGTCCTCGATGTCGCCGTACCTGTCCGACTGCATCCCCGACGACCGGGTCGCCGCCCAGCCGCCGAGGGTCGAATAGCTGAACGAGTCGGGGAAGTGCCCCATCGTCCAACCGCGGAGGTTGAGCTGCTCTTCGAGGTCGGGACCGTAGGCGCCGGCCTCGACCCGGGCCAGCCCCGAGTACTCGTCGACGTCGAGGACCCGGCGCATCCGTCCGAGGTTGAGCGAGACGATGGGGCGGGTCTCCGCCGGATCCGGGGTGACCGATCCGGAGATGCACGACCCGCCGCCGTAGGGGATGAGGACGAGGTCGTGAGCGAGGACGATGTCGAGGACGGCTGTGACCTCGTCCTCGCTGCCGGGGTGGACGACGACATCGGTGAGCCGCGGCATGATCCCGTTCCGCACCCGGTAGAGGTCGGGCAGGGAGCGACCGAACGAGTGGACGATGCGCAGCCCGTCATCGGTGCTGACGTTGTCGGCTCCGACCGCCTTGGCGAGGGAGGCGAGGAGGTCAGCGGGCATCCGGGACGCGGGCGCGTCGACGTCGGCGAGGTCCGGAGTGCGCGGGCGCGGGGCGTTCCACAGGTCGAGCCCGACCTTCTCCTTCGCGATCGCCGCGAACGCCGGCTTCGTCTCCCAGCGGAACTCGACGCCGTCGGCGCCCCAGCCCCACCAGCGATGCCGCCTGACGTCCTCCGCTCTGACCGGTGTGCTCAATTCCTCATCCTCTCATCCGTGCTTTCGCCGAGGCGCCCCGAGCCTGTGGCCGATGACGGCGGGGGCTCGGGGCGGTCGTCCAATGGTGCTGCGTGGTCTGCTTGTCCGGCTCCGGGGCATGGGTGGGAGTGCGCGGCTCCTCACCGGGGGCGAGCTTCTCATGCCGGTGCGCGAGGCGGGGCACCCCGATCGCGTCGGCTCCGGAGTCGAAGAGCTCCTCGACGAGGCTCTGGACGCGGGCGGTGAGCGCCGGCAGGGATTCCCCGGGCCGGGGGATGACGGGCTCGCCGAAGACGATGCGCACCGGCGGCCTGCCCGGCACCGGCCAGTTCGCTCCCTTGGGCATCGCCTCGAACCCGCCGACGACGGCGGCCGGAACGATCGGGACACCGGCATCGACGGCGAGCTTGACGGCACCGACCTTGAAATCGGCGATGACGCGGCCCTGCTGCCGACCGCCCTCGGGGAAGAGGAGGACGGGGACGCCGGCGCGCAGCAGCGCCCGCGGCACCTCGGAGCTGCCGCGCGAGCCCTCCCGGTAGACCGGGAAGGCGTTGAAGAGGCTGCGGACGAAGAGCCGCTTGTGCCAGGCGGTGAAGAAGTAGTCGTAGGCGACGCCGGTGGAGAGGAAGCGCGCCTGCCGGTGGGGCAGGCTCTGGGCGATGAGCGGAGCGTCGAGATGCGAGGTGTGGTTCGCGATGACGAGGAAGCCCTCGGTCAGCCCCCGGACCCGCGGCTCGATCCGCACCGTCGGAGAGATCGTCGAGACGACGAGGGCGCGGAAGAGGACGCGCTGGAGGAGAGCGCGCAGCAGCGCACGGAGTCGGGAGCGGTGCTTCGCCGTCGACACCGGCGTGCGAGGTGGTGACGTTTCGGAGGTCATCACCCGCTGTTCGGAGCCGACCGCGGTTCTGGATGCCGCCTCGGCGGGAGAATTCCTCCGGTCCCCCGACGGCGGCCCCGGCGACTGCGGTCCCGGACCCGACTGCGGCTCCTGACCCGACGGATCCCGCCGGCTCATGCCCTCATTCCTCCTCATTCCGCCGCGAGGTGAGCAGGGCGGAGAGCCGGTGGATGACGGGACGAGGAGCCGCGCGCAGCGCTGCGACGATGACCTTCCACCGCAGCTGGGGGACGCTCACGGTGCGGCCGCGGGCGACATCGCGCAGACACTCCTCGACGAGGTCGTCGGCATCGAGCCAGAGGAGATCGGGGATCGAGGTGCCGGCGATGCCGGCGCGCGCATGGAATTCGGTGCGCACCCATCCGGGCACGAGAGCGGTGACGGTCACTCCCGTCCCGGCCGTCTGCACCGACAGCGACTCGGAGTAGTTCTGCGTCCACGCCTTGATCGCGGTGTAGTTGTTCTGGGTGAGCCCGGCGCTCACCGAGCACACGTTGATGATCCAGCCGCGCCCGCGCAGCGCCATCGCCCGGGCGGCCGCACCGCCGAGGACGAGCACCGCCCGCTGCATGACCTCGAAGCCCCCGATCATGCTGCCGCAGGTCGGGGTCGAGCAGGCTCGAGCGGACGGAGAACCCGGCATTGCTGACGAGGATGTCGATCGGCGGCCGCGACCCCGGGGCCTCGATGCGCGCGGCGACCTCGGCCTGCGCCTCCCGGTCGGAGAGGTCGGCGACGATGGTCTCGACGGCGACCCCGGTGCCGGCGCGCAGATCCGCGGCGAACTCCTCGAGCCGGTCGCGATTCCGGGCGACGAGCACGAGGTCGACCCCGCGAGCGGCGAATGCGCGCGCGAACGCGGCGCCGATGCCGGCGGTGCCTCCGGTGATGAGAGCAACATGCATACTTGTCACGATACAGTGACGCGGGTCATACTCGCTGGTGACTGCGCGATGACTTCGCCCGTGGTCCCATCCGATTCGGCCGCGACTCCGAATCAGACTCCGATACCGTTTCCTCACACCCCGATAGGCAGCACATGACACCGAGCCGCATTCTCCTCACCGGTGCGACCGGATTCCTCGGTCAGGCGGTCCTCCAGGCTCTCCTCGAGAGCCGACCGGAGGACACCGTCACCGTCCTCGTCCGTCCCCGCGGGACGCAGACGGGCCGGGACCGGGTGGAGAGGCTGCTGACCAAGCCCGTCTTCGCCGAGTGGAGCGCCAGGGTCGGGGACGATGTCGTCGCCGAGGCGGTGCGGACGAGAGTCGAGGTCCTCGAGGGTGACCTCACCGACCTGCCGTCGCTGCCGGAGCCGATCGACATCGTCATCCACTCCGCCTCGAGCGTGTCCTTCGACGCGCCCATCGACGAGGCGTTCCGGACGAACGTCGGCGGGGTCGAGAACCTCTACCGGGCGCTGCTCGACTCCGGTCAGGACCCGCACGTCATCCACGTCTCCACCGCGTACGTCGGCGGGATCTCGAAGGGCGTGGCCCAGGAGCGCCGACTCAGCCACGCCGTCGACCACCGCGCCGAGTCCGCGGCCGCCGAGCTCGCGCGCGAGCGCGTCGATGCCGAATCGCGGACCCCGGAGAGCCTGCGCGGATTCCTCCGGCAGGCCCGCGCACAGAGCTCGCGGATGGGACCGAAGGCCGTCGCCGCCGCCGCGGAGGCCGCGCGCGAGGCCCACGTCGCCAGCCGCCTCGTCGACTTCGGCCGCACCCGCGCCGAGTCGCTGGGGTGGACCGACGTCTACACGTTCACGAAGGCGATGGCCGAACGGGTCGCCGAGGAGGAGTGGGCCGACACCGGCCATCGCGTCTCCTTCGTCCGACCCTCGATCATCGAATCGGCGCTGCGGCACCCGCATCCCGGGTGGATCGACGGCTTCAAGGTCGCCGACCCGCTCATCATGGCCTACGCGAACGGCAGTCTCTCCGAGTTCCCCGGTCACGCGGACTCCGTGCTCGACATCATCCCCGTCGACTTCGTCGTCAACGTCATCCTCGCTCTCGTCGACCGGGATGGTGACCCCGGTGACGCGGATGCCGCTCACGGTGACGGACTCGCACGGGAACCGGAGTACTTCCACGTCGTGTCCGGGACGAGCAATCCGCTCCCGTTCCACCAGATGGTGCGCACGGTGCGCGAGTACTTCCTCGACCGTCCGCTGCCCGATCCCGACGGCGAGCCCACCCCGGTGCCGGAGTGGAGCTTCCCGAACTCCGAGCTCATCGAGCAGCGGATCCGCCTGAAGGAACTGAGCTCCCGGGCGGGTCGCAGCATCGTCGACCGCCTCCCGTCATCCCGCCGGACCCGGCAGTGGGCGGCGCGACTGAGCCGCATCGACTCCGGGCTGCGCTCGCTGCGCCAGTTCGCCGACCTCTACCGCCAGTACACGAAGACGGAGATGGTCTTCGACGACGCCGCGACCCGTGCCCTGCAGGCGGCGCTGCCGCCCGGTCACGCCAGGAGCTTCGACGTCACCGAGATCGACTGGGACCGGTACTTCAAGGACATCCACCTGCCCGCGGTCACGGAGCTCACCCGCAGCTATGCCCGCAAGCGCGGGCGCACCACCGCCCGGCAGGCGAGTCCGGCCCCGATCGCCCCGGCCTCGGACGCCCTCGCCGTCTTCGACCTCGACGGCACGGTGATCTCGACGAACATCGTCCGGCAGTACGCGGCCGTGGTCCGCGCGACCCAGCCGCCCCACCGCTGGCCGGCCGCGCTCGCCGGCATCGCGGGGATCGTTCCGGGCCTGCTGCGGGCGGAGTCCCGCGACCGCTCGGAGCTCATCCGCATGGTCAACCGCCGCTACAAGGGGTTCCGCATCGAGCAGCTGCGCGAGGTCATCGCCGGCGGTCTCGGGGAGCGCATCCGCAGCTCGATCCGTCCGCAGGCGCGCACCCTCATCGATGAGCATCGCGCGGCCGGGCACCGCACCGTGCTCGTCACCGGGGCCCTCGAGGTCCTCGTCGAACCGCTGGCCGATCTCTTCGACGAGGTCGTCGCCACCCGCATGGACGTCACCGACGCCGGGGTCCTCTCCGGCTACCTCGCGACGCCGCCGCTCGTCGACGAGGCCCGCGCGAACTGGCTGCGCAAGTACGCGAGCGGGATCGGCGCCGACCTCGGGAAGTCGACCGGCTACGGGGACTCGCTCGCCGATGCGGCGTGGCTCGAACTCGTCGGCGAACCGATCGCCGTCACCCCTGACCTGGGCCTCTACGGACTGGCCCTGAAGAAGCGATGGAAGGTGCTCGAATGGTGACCAGCGACCATCCGCCGGGCCACGTCAACGGTCGGCTGTTCTCCGACGCCGCGCATCCGACGGTCCTCGTCACCGACTTCGACTCCCGGGCTACCTCGCGGCGGCTCGTGGTCGGATCGCGGTCGATGCCGCGCATCTCGACCTGCCCGCCGAGGCGGCCCGTGACCTCGGGTTCCTCTGGCGCCTGGAGAACTCCGCGCTGGCCGAGACGCGGGCGATGCTCGCCTCGTGGACGGCCAACGAGGCGCGGATCACCGCCTTCGTCACCGCGTGGGGCTACGAGCGGTACTGGCTGGCCCGGGCGCTGCGCGAGATCCTCGACGCCGCAGACGCTCGCCGTTCGCCGCGCACCCCGCGCTCCCTGTCGTCGACGCTGCGCGGCATCTGGGTCGAACGTGCCCTGCCGATCGTCGCGCCCGTCCTCGGCGGAGCCGTCAAGGAGCCCATCACCGCCGGTCACATGGCCCGGCTGGCCATCCAGGAGGGTGCGCTGCAGGCCGCGGAGCGGGCACTGCTGCCGCGCCTGACGGGGGAGGCCGCCCGGGTCCTCGCCGAGGTGGTCGACCGGCGGGATGAGATCGTGCGGTTCTTCCGCACCGAGGCGATCGCCCGCATCACCCGGTCCCGTGCCGAAGCGCTCACCGCGCGTCTCCACGTCGCCAGGCCGTGGGCGCCGCTGCGGATCGTCGGCGTGCCCGACCCCGACGAGGCGGTCGCCCTGTCGAGTCTGTTCACCGGCAGCTTAGCCCGGCAGGAGCTCAGCGATTCCGATGCCGTCATCGGCCGGCTGCTGCCCGGGGACCCGCAGCCGTCGGTGACCCAGGTGCGGGCGGCCCTGCGCACCGCGCGGCGAGCGGACGGTCCGAGCGCCTCGGCGCCGATATCTCGAGTGAGGAGTGAGCATGGCGTTTGACTTCGACAACTACGCCGAGACGTCCGAGGCGGTCAAGTGGTCCGACCTCGATCTCGATGTGTTCGACGAGATGCCGCTGGACCGCGACACGCTGCGGTCGGTGCGCTACATGTGCGATGTCGAGTACCACACGACGTGCTTCGTCCGGGAGCTGCTCGTCACTCCCTCCCATCGGGAGGACGCACCGGCGGCGTTCATGACGATGTGGAACCGGGAGGAGTTCTGGCACGGTGAGGCGCTCGCCGCCGTGCTCGAGAAGCACGGCATCCACGTCGACTACGACGAGATCAAGGCCAAGCGCGCAGGACTCGGCTGGAAGCTCGCGCTCGGCCCGGCGAAGCAGTCGCTGCTGGCGAACATGGTCGGCTCCGACTTCATCGCCGTCCACATGGCGTGGGGCGCGGCCAATGAGCTGTCGGCGACAGCCGGCTACCGGCGGATGGCGGCGATGCAGGACCACCCCGTGCTCTCACCGCTGCTCGAGCGCATCGCCAAGCAGGAGACGCGGCACGTCGCCTTCTACTCGACCCAGGCCCGGGAGCGCCTCGAGGACAACCCGCGGGCGCAGCGGATCGTGCAGCTTGCGCTGGGGAAGCTGTGGAAGCCGGTGGGCTCGGGCATGATGGACGACGCCGAGGTCAAGCACGTGATGTCCTATCTCTTCCGCGGCCAGAGCGAAGAGGTCGACAAGCTCGACAAGCGCGTGCAGAAGCTGCCGGGCCTCGGCGATCTCACGATCTTCCGCAACGCCTTCGCCCGCCTCGGCATCGAATAGGGGCTGCCTCGGCATCGAGTGAGGGCCACCCCGGCCTCGCAACGGGGACTCACCCGTCCGTGACTGCCGGACCCGGCGGGGACCAGGCCCCGCCTCGGCGAGGTCACAGCAGTTTCGTCGGGTCTCCCGGAGCCCCGGCCTCGGGGTGGGAGTCGGTGCGCCCGAGCCCCCGCGTCAGCCGGTCGACGAGGGGTTCGTTGACGTGGGCGGAGAAGAACGCGATGAGCGGGCCGACGAAGAACGCCGTCATGATCGTCCCCACGCCCACGGGCCCGGAGACGAGAAGGGCACCGACGAGGACGATGAGGTCCTGGGGGACGCGCACGCGCTGGTACTTCCAGCCGGTGCGGTCGACGATGATCGGCGCTATCGCATCGTAGGGTGCGGTGCCGACCCCTGCGGAGATGTACCCGCTGGCCCCGAACGCGAAGACGATGATCCCGATCGCGAAGAACAGGGCGGCCATCGCGTGATCGTCGGGGGCGACGGCGAGCGGGTCGAGCAGGCTCGCGAACACCTGGATGAAGAACCCGGTGAGCGTCATGTTGATGAGCGTGCCGACGCCGATGTACCTGCGCGCGAAGATGAGGACGGGGATGAAGAGGATCGCGTTGCTCAGCAGCTGGTACGCCCCGAGGCTCCACCCGATCCTCTCGCTGATCCCGATGTTGAGGGCGGTGTAGGGGTCGACGCCGACCCCGCCGGTCTGCAGGATCGCGGCCCCGAGACCGATGAGGACGACGCCGATGAGCGCGTAGAGCGCCCGGATGACTCGACAGCGCAGCGACCAGTTCTTCGTCGCATCCGACGACGCCGAGGTGTTCATGGGCTGATCTCCCAAGGTGCGGGTGAGGGGATGGCTGCTGGTGCGCCGGTGGTAAGGCGGTGCGCCGGTGGGGTGGGGCGCGTTCGGTTCAGCTCTGCAGGTCGATGACGACCTTGATGTCCCCGGGTTCGTGGTCGAAGGCGTCGAGGGCGCGGGTCAGCGGCACGGTCCGGGTGATGAGCGCGGACAGCCACTGCGGATCGGCCGCCGCCAGCGCCTCGGCGGCCTGCCGCCAGTGCTCGACGTTGGCGTTGACGGACCCGACGATCGCGACATTGTCGAGGACGATCTGCTTGCCGATCGTCGCGAGGTCGAGCTCGGTCGCGCCCTGCGGATCGTGCATCCCGAGCAGGCAGATGACCTGGTAGGGGGTGACGGCATCGAGGATGTCGGCGAGCGTCCGGGAGTCGCCCGTGGTGTCGAGGACGATGTCGGGCTGCACCTCGGCGAGGATCTGCGGCAAGTCGCCGACGTGGAAGTGCCCGCCGAGCTCCCGCACGAGCTTCTCCTTGTTCGGCTTCTGCGAGGAGTTGACGACATGGACCTCGAGCCCGCGCTGACGCCCGAGGAGGGCGGTCAGGAGACCGATCGTGCCCCCGCCGATGATGACCGCGGTCTGCGGATCGAAGAACGCGCGCCCGCCGACCTCGTAGACCTCGTCCCAGGCCTTCGCGACGACCGAGGTCGGCTCCATGAGGACACCGGTCTGTCCGAGCGCGGGGTCGAGGCGGATCGCGAAGTCCTCTTTGACGACCCACTGCTCGGACCCGAAGCCGTTGAGCTCCTTGATGCCGCGTTCGGTGTACTCGCCGTTGCGGCACATGTCGAACTCGCCGTGCGCGCACGCCGGGCACGGCACCGGATCGGGACGGCGGACGACCCCGGCGATGAGGTCGCCGACGGCGAAGTCGGAGCCGTCGGGCACGGCCTCGACCCGGCCGAGGGACTCATGGCCGATGATGAGCCGCTCCTGACCGGGCGGCGCCCACCCGTACTGCCCGCCGTTGAGCTCCCGGTCGGTGCCGCAGACCCCGATCGCCAGGCCGGTGACGAGGAGTTCGTCGGCCGCAGGCTCCGGAAGAGCCGCCTCGGTGACGGCGAGGGAATCGGCCGTGCCCGGTTCGACGCTCAGTGCTCTCATCATGGTCCTCTCAGGTGGGTGTCCGTGCTGGTCAGTTCGGTGGGATGGGGGCGCCGAGGTGGTGGGGTGCTGTTCCCGTCCGTGGGCTCGCGCCGGGGGCGGTGGGCTCAGCCGTCGAAGGGTGCCACCGGCACTCCCGTGGCCCCGGGGGTCGCGGCGAAGACGGCTCCGGCCTCGGGCTGGGCGCCCGGGGTCAGCCCCTCCTGGCTCGTCGTGATGAAGAGGGTGCGCAGGTCGGGACCGCCGAAGGTGCACGCCGTGACGTTGGTGACGGGCAGCTCGATGACCTCGAGGAGTGTGCCGGTCGCGTCGCGGCATTCGACGCGGGAACCGCCGTAGATCGCCGTCCACACATTGTCCTCGGCGTCGAGGCAGAGTCCGTCGGGACCGCCCGCCGGGTCGTCGGAGTCGAGGGTGAAGAGGCGGCGGGGGTTCGTCAGCCCCGACTCCTCATCCCAGTCGAGGACCCACGTGCTGCGGGTGGGGGTGTCGTTGTAGTAGGCGCGGTCACCGGATGAGGCCCAGGCGATGCCGTTGGAGATCGTCACGTCGTCGAAGACGGTGGACACGGCGCCGTCGCCGCTGATCTGGAAGAGGGTCGCCCCGCCGTCTCCTTGGTCGTAGCGCATCGTGCCGGCGAGGAACCGTCCCGTCGGGTCGCAGCCGCCTTCGTTGAGGCGGACCTCGGGGTCGGAGACGAGTTCGGCGACCGTCGTCCAGTCGCCGCCGGTCGGGTCGTCGGAGACGCTGAGTCCGTGCTCGGTGAGCACCGCGATGCCGCCGGACATTCGGGGGCGCAGGCATGCGGCGACGGGTCCGGGCACATCGAGGACGGTCACCTCGTCACTCGTCGTCCCGCCGTTCGGGGCGCCGGCGGACGCGCTGCTGCCCGCGGTACCGCTCGGGCTGCCGCTGCCGGTCTGGCTGCGGGTGCCGGGTGCGCCGTGCGCGGTGAGGACCCGCCCGGCGAGCATATCGACGTAGCGCAGGGAATTCGCCGCCTGGGACCCGTCGTCGGGCCACCACACGGGTCCCTCGGCATGAAAGGCGATGGGCGGGACGAACAGTTCGGCGCGCATGGGACCTGCCTTCAGCAGCGGTTGTCGGTTCCGGGACACCGCCGCGTCAGCGGCGTCATCCGTGGTGACCACGCTATGCGGGGTCGTCCCGTGCGTCAACGGCAAGGCACGTGGTAGTCCGACCGCCGTGCGGGGTGCCTCCGAGGTCACCGCCGCAGGGGTGCGAGGGCGCGGTCAGCGGTGTCCGGAGCACAGGGTAGAGTTCGATCCGGAGGCGTCTGGCGTCCTGGTGGGCCCCCCGGTCTTCAAAACCGGTGAGACCGAGCATCTCGGTCTGGCGGGTTCGATTCCCGTCCGCCTCCGCCACACGCCCGCACCGGCCCGAGCACGGTCGTGCACGCACCGAGGAGGAGGCAGCCATGGTCGAGCCCGACCCCCGCCGGAGCATTCCGCGCACCGACCGTCTCCTCGCCCTTCCCGAGGTCGAGGCCGCCCGCGACCGCCTCGGCGAATCGGTCATCCGCGCGGTCATCGCCGATGCCCAGTCCCGCGCGCGCAGCGGGGAGCTCCCGTCGCCGAGGTGACCCCCACCGTCATCGCGGCCGTGACCGACCAGGGTGCCTCCTCGCTCACCCCGGTGCTCAACGCCACGGGCATCATCGTCCACACGAACCTCGGCCGCGCACCGCTCTCACCAGGAGCGCAACAGGCGATCGCCGATGCCGCAGGCTATGTCGACGTCGAACTCGACCTCGAGTCCGGCAAGCGGAGCAAACGCGGCGTCGGCGCGAAGCAGGCCCTGCTGCGGGCCTGCCCGGCCGCCGAGGACGCCCTCGTCGTCAACAACGGCGCCGCCGCCCTCCTCCTCGCCGTCACGGCCCTGCGGGGAAGCGACTCGGCCGAACCGGGAAGCCATTCGACTGAACGGCGGAGCGGCACGGCCGCGGCCGCCCGACCCGTCACGCCTGATGAGATCGTCGTCAGCCGCGGCGAGCTCGTCGAGATCGGTGCCGGCTTCCGCCTCCCCGACCTCATGGTCACCACCGGCATGCGGCTGCGCGAGGTCGGCACGACGAACCGCACCCACCTCGCCGACTACGCTGCCGCGCTCACCCCGGCGACGGCGAGCCTGCTCAAGGTCCATACGAGCAACTTCCGTCTCACCGGATTCACCGCCGAGGCGACCCTGCCGCAGCTGCGCACGCTCGCCGACGAGCACGACCTCCCGCTCATCGCTGACCTCGGCAGCGGGCTGCTCACCCCCGATCCGGCACTGCCCGACGAACCCGACATCGACACGGCCCTGCGCGCCGGCGCCGACGTCGTCATCGTCTCCGGCGACAAGCTCCTCGGCGGGCCGCAGGCCGGGATCCTCCTCGGGTCCACCGCGGCCATCGAGCGCATCGCCACCCACCCGCTGGCCCGCGCGATGCGCACCGACAAGCTCACGCTCGCCGCGCTCGAGGCGACGATCGCCGGGCGCGGCAACCCCGTCCACGATGCCCTCCACATCGACCTCGACCGGCTGCGGGAGCGCACGGAGACCCTCGCCGAGGCGGTCGGCGGATCCGTCGTCGCCCTCGACGGTCGCGTCGGCGGCGGGGGAGCCCCCGGGGTGCCCCTGCCCGGATGGGCGCTCGAGATGCCCGAGGCACTCGCCGCCCCCCTGCGCGCAGGCGATCCCGCCGTCGTCGCCCGGGTCCACCAGGGCGTGTGCCTCATCGACCTGCGGTGCGTGCCGGAAGCCGCCGACGACGCAGTCGCCGCGGCGATCAGGACTGCGTCGGACCGCCTCGGCGAGGGTTCCTGATGTTCGTCGTCGCCACCGCCGGGCACGTCGATCACGGAAAGTCGACCCTGGTCAAAGCGCTGACCGGGATGGAACCGGACCGGTGGGAAGAAGAGCGCAGGCGCGGGCTGACGATCGATCTCGGGTTCGCGTGGACGACGCTGCCCTCGGGCCGGGAGGTCGCGTTCGTCGACGTTCCCGGGCATGAGCGGTTCCTGTCCAACATGCTCGCCGGGGTCGGGCCCGCGCCGATCGTCTGCTTCGTCATCGCCGCGGACAAGGGGTGGCAGGCCCAGTCGAGCGATCACCGGGATGCGATCACGGCGCTCGGGATCGACCGCGGCCTCGTCGTCATCACCCGCGCGGACCTCGCGCCTGACACCATAGCTGCGACGGAAGCCCAGGTGAGGACCCAGCTGCAGGGCACACCGCTCGCCGAGGCGCCGATCGTCACGGTCTCGGCGACGACGGGGGAGGGGATGGACGACCTCGTCGCCCGCCTCGACGAGGTGACCGCAGCGGCCCCGGCCCCCGACCCCGCTGCGCGCGTGCGGCTGTGGCTCGACCGCGCGTTCTCGATCACCGGGGCGGGCACCGTCGTCACCGGCACGCTGACCGCGGGAACCCTGCGGGTGGGGCAGCGCATGGAGCTCGTCGGGGCGTCGACGTCGGCCCGCACGGGGATCCGCGGGATGCAGAGCCGGGAGTCCTCCGCCGAGGTCGTCACCCCGGCCGCCCGCGTCGCCGTCAACCTCCGAGACGTCTCCGCCGACGACATCCACCGCGGTGACGCCCTCATCACGCCCGATGCGTGGCCGATCGTCACGGTCGTCGACGTCCGCCGCACGATGGGTGAGCCCCTCGACGACGGCGTCCATGAGCTCATGCTCCACATCGGCACCGCGGCCGTGCCCGTGCGCCTGCGGCCCTTCGACGCCGACCACGCCCGGCTCACCCTCGACCGGCCCCTGCCGCTCGAGCTCGGCGACCGGGTCGTGCTGCGCAATCCCGGCAGCCGCAACGTCTTCGCCGGCGTCGTCGTCCTCGACGTCGATCCGCCTGAGCTGGGACGACGCGGCGACGGGGTGCGTCGGGCCGCTGAGCTCGCCGACCGGCCGGTGACCGGGGATGTCCTCGCCGAGGTGGCCCGCCGGGGAGCCGTCGAGCGCGCGGTGCTCGCACGGTTCGGGGTGGTGGGTGCGGGGTCGGCCTCGTCCATCGATGCGAGCGGTGTGGCCGGTGCGGCCGACGCGGGCGGTGGCGCCGGTGCGACCCTGCCGGCCGGTGTCGAGGCCCTGGACGGGTGGCTCGTCCACACTCCAACACTCGAGGCGTGGGTGACGGCGGCACGCGAGACTGTGTCGAGACAGCTGGCCGCGCAGCCGATGGCGGCGGGCGTGCCGGTCAAGGTCGTCATCGAGGCGCTGCGACGCACGGATCCGCCGCTGCCGGACGGCGGTGGAGCGCTCGTGGCGACGACCATCGGGCGGGCCGGTCTCGAGACCGCTGACGGTATGGTGCGCCCACCGGGTCACACAGCCGATCTCGGTCCCGCCGAGGCCGGGGTCGCCGCACTCGAACGTCGCCTCGCGGCCGATCCGTTCGATGCGCCGGAGGCGGACGATCTGCGGGCGCTGCGCCTGGGAGCGCGGGAGCTCGCGGTCGCAGAGAAGGCGGGGAGGGTGCTCCGCCTCGGCGATGGTGTCGTCGTCTCACCGCGCACCCCGGCGCAGGCGATGCGTCTGCTCGCCGGTCTCGCTCAGCCGTTCACGACGAGTCAGGCTAGGCAGGCGCTCGGCACGACGCGGCGGGTCGTCATCCCGCTCCTCGAGCACCTCGATGGCCGCGGCTGGACGAGGCGCCTCGACGGCTCGCATCGTGAGGTCGTGCGGTAGGGAAGGCCCCTGCGGCCGCTCACACTCCTGCGCCCCCGTCTCGGTAGCGCGCGCCGGCGGCGGTGAGCCCGTCGAGGATGGTGAGGTCCCCCGGTGGGAGATCGAGCGCGAACGCTCCGAGGTTCTCATCGAGTCGATGCGGCTTGCTCGTTCCCGGGATCGGCACGACGTCGTCGCCGCGGCGCAGGAGCCAGGCGAGTGCGACCTGGGCCGGGGTCGCGCGGTTGCGGGCGGCGATTCCCCGGATCGTGTCGACGAGCTGCGCGTTGTGCTCGCGGTTCCTTCGCGACCACCGCGGCAGGAAGCGGCGGAAGTCGAGCAGCCCCGGTTTGAGCGCGGCCGCGTCGCCGGAGAGCATGCCCCGGCTGATCGGCGAGTACGCGACGATCCCGATGCCGAGCTCCCTCGCCACCGGCACGACATCGTCCTCGAGTTCGCGGGAGACGATCGACCACTCCATCTCGATCGCGGCGATCGGATGCGTGGCATGCGCTGTGCGCAGATCGGCCGCCCCGACCTCCGAGAGCCCGATCTCGCGCACGAGACCGCGGTCGACGAGCTCGGCCATCGCCCCCACCGACTCCGCGATGGGGACGGTCGGATCGATGCGGTGGAGATAGTAGAGGTCGATGACGTCGGTGCCGAGACGACGCAGAGACGCCTCGGCGCTGGTGCGGATGTAGGCCGGGTCGCCCTTGACCCCGCGAGGCAGGCCGACGACCGGCAGCGTCGTGATCCCGCACTTCGTCGCGATGATCGCCTCATCGCGACGCCCGGCGATCGCGCGGGCCACGAGCTCTTCGTTCGCGCCGTTCGCGTACATGTCGGCGGTGTCGAGCAGGGTGACGCCCCGGTCGAGGGCATGCCGGATCGTCGCGACCCCGCCGGCGGGATCGCCGCGGCCGTAGACCATCGTCATGCCCATGCAGCCGAGCCCCATCCGAGGGACGTCGAGCGCGCCGAGGCGGGTGTGCGGAAGGCCGGTCTGCGGGCGGTCGGTCATGGCCTCAGGCTAATCGGTCGAGTGAACCGGAAGCTGAGGGGAAGATGAACGCTCGGCGAGGCGACACGCGCCGTCGTGTCTGCCGAAAGTCGACATGCGCTCAACTAGTCGAGGACATATCGACTTTTTGCAGACGAATGCACGGCCCCTTACCCCGCGAGCGCCCCCGACGCCAACCGCCGGACCACCTCGGTGAGGTGATGGAGGCCGGAGAGAAGGTCCTCGTCCTTCGTGAATTCCTCGAGGCTGTGGGAGACCCCGCCGACGCTGGGGACGAAGAGCATGACGGTGGGCACGGTGTCTTTCATATTCGTCGAGTCGTGGCCGGCCACCGTCATCACCGGCGCCGAGGTGAGCCCGAGGTCATCGGCGACCGCGCGGGCGAGCTCGACGCCCTCGGCCGGGTACGGGTTCTGATCCCAGCTGTGCTCCGCGGTGATCTCGATGTCGACGCCGACCTCCTCGGCGACCGTCGCGACAGTGGACATGAGCGAGGCATGGGCGGCGGCGATCACCTCGGCGCTGGGGGAGCGCAGGTCGATGAGCAGCTCGACGTCGCTCGCGACGACGACCGGGGAGTTCGGGTAGACGGTGAGCTCGCCGCACGCGGTGTGCAGCGCACCGGGCTCGAACTCGTCGACGAGGTCGCGGGCGGCGACGACGAGCCGGGCCGCACCGAGCAGGGCATCCCGGCGATCGGCCATGAGCGTCGAGCCGCTGTGCGCCTGCGCGCCGTGGACCCGGAATTCGAACTTGTGGGCGGCCCACGTCGCGCCCACGAGCCCGATCGTCACGCCGTCCTCCTCCATGCTGCGGCCCTGTTGGACGTGGATCTCGGCATAGGACGCGATCGGCGGGGCCGTGAAGCCGCCGCGTTCGCCGAGGGCATCGAGCGCCTCGGCGACGGTGATGCCCTGCGGGTCGGTCGTCGTCAGCGCCGCCTCGAGGTCGGCCTTGCCGGTGAAGACGTTGCTGCCCATCATCGACGGTTTGAAGCGGGAGCCCTCCTCGTTGAACCAGTTGACGACGGCGAGGTTGAACCGCGCCCGGCTCGGGTCGGCGCGCAGCTCCTCGGCGACGGCGAAGGCGGCGTGCGCGCTCGCCATCACCCCGTACGCCCCGTCGAAGCGCCCGGCTGTCGGCTGCGAATCGAGGTGGGAGCCGGTGAGGACGTAGGGGGCGCCGGGCACGAGTTCGAGCAGCCCGAACTGATTGCCGATCGCGTCCCGCTCGACGACGAACCCGTGTTCCTGAAGCAGCCGCGCGAACCATGCGCGCTGCTCGCCGTCGGCGGGGCTCGCCGCCTGCCGGTCGACACCGTTCGTGCCTGGCACGGCTCCGAAGCGGGAGTGGACGGCCCAGTCGGCGAGGAAGTCGGCGTCGCGGTCGGCCCGGTCAGGCAGGTTCTCCGGCGCCGAGGTGGTCGTGTCGTTCATCGAGGGGTCCTTCTGTGCGCGTGGGGTGTGGTCAGTGCTTGAAGCCGGGGAGGGCGACGCTCAGCCGCGGCGCGATGGCTCCGGCGAACGCGGTGAAGAGGGAGAGGAAGACGAGCATCGCCGCCGCCGGCCACCAGTGGTCGCCGGCCGAGGCGACGAAGCCGGTGGCGAGCAGCGGGATGAAGCCCGAGAGCATGCCCGCCGCATTCTGCGCCATGCCCACTCCCGTGTAGCGGGTGGTCGCGGGGAAGAGGCCGGTGAGCACGGTGCCCGAGGCGGCGTAAGGGAACGAGAGCGCGCCGACGGCGACGGTCATCGCGATGACGATGAGCACCGGCTGGCCGGAGGAGAACATGAGGAACGCGGGCACCGCGACGACCGCGGAGAGGATGCCGCCCCAGAGGATGACGCGGCTGGCGCCGAACTTCGCCCCGAGCATTCCGCCCCAGATGAGGATGAAGATCTCGACGAACGCGGCGACCATGCTGCCGAGCAGGAGAAGCGAATCGTCGTAGCCGAGGATGGTGACGCCGTAGTACACGCAGAACGCGGTGACGAGGTAGAACCCGCCGACGCCGAGGAGCGCGGCGGCCATGCCGACGATGATCTGCTTCCAGCTGTTCTTCAGCGTCGTGCTGATCGGGCTCTTCTCGACCTCACCGGTCTCCTCGAGCTGGCGGAAGACCGGGGACTCCTCGAGGCGGCTGCGGATGTAGACGGCGACGAGGAGGAGCGGGATCGCGACGAGGAACGGGATGCGCCAGCCCCACGAGTTGAAGTTCTCCTGCGAGAGCAGCAGCGTCATGACGAAGAACCCGCCGGAGGAGAGGATCGTGCCGATCGGCGAACCGATCTGCGGGATCGCGGCGTAGCGGGCGCGCAGGTGGAGCGGGGCGTTCTCGACGACGAGCGTCATCGCCCCCGACCATTCACCGCCGACGAAGAGACCCTGGGCGATGCGCAGGAGGACGAGGAGGACCGGGGCGGCGAACCCGATCGCCGCGTAGGTCGGCAGCATGCCGATGAGTCCGGTGACGATGCCGATGCCGACGATCGTGATCATCAGCACCCGCCGCCGCCCGATCCTGTCGCCCATCCGACCGAAGATGATTCCGCCGATCGGACGCGCGGCAAGGCCCACACCGAAGGTGGCGAACGACGCGAGCGCGGCGGCCGTGGCGTTCTCGGAGGTGAAGTACTGGACGTTGAAGATCAGCGCGGCGGCGGCGCTGAAGAGGAAGAAGTCATACCATTCGAGCGCCGTGCCGATGAGCGCGCCGACGGCGACCTTGTTGGCGTCCTTGACGCTGAGTTCCTGGGTCGCGTCGTATTCGATCGCCGAGGTGGTGGGCTTGCTGCTCATGCGTGATCTCCGTCGGGTGCGCCGGTCGGGTGCGACCGGTGGGTCGCGGCTATCGCGGGTGGCGCCGCGATGACGTTCCTGTGACTCACGACACTACCGAGGGAGAACGCTGAGTTTCCACGAGGAAATGCCGCCGTTTCACCGCCGCGGATTGTGCATCTGCACAGTCTCGCGTGTCTAAACTGGGGCGATGAGTGCGACGCACACCCTTCACGATCGCCCGCTGCCCGGGGATGAGGCCCGGTGGGGCGAACTTCTCGACGCCCTCGACCTCGACGAGCTCACCGAATCCTTCGTCGCCAGGGTCGCCGCCGTGCCGGGCTACGATCCGGCTCCGCTGCCGCTGTCCGAGCTGCGGCGGACCGGGCGGAATTCGTTCGCCACGCTCATCGACGGACTGCGCGCCGGCGGATTCACCGGTGCCGTGGCCGTCTCGACCGATGTCGGCGTCTCCCGCGCCCGGGCCGGGATCCCGCTCGAAGCGCTGATGACCGCGATCCGACTCGACTTCACCGTGCTCTGGGAGGCTCTCACCAGGGTCGCCGCACCGAGTGACGCCGAACTCGTCATCCGCCACACCGGGGACGTCCTCAGCACCGTCGATGACTACATCGTCCAAGTCCAGCAGGCGTACACGGCGGAGCAGGCGCGGATGCGCGCCGAGGAGTCCTCGGTCCGCCAGGGCGTCATCGCGGGACTCTTCCAGGACGCCGACCCGACCGCCGAACGGCTCGCAACGATCGCCTCGGCGCTGGGCCTCGAGGTCGACGACGCGCTCATCGTCGCTGCCGCCGGTGCCGAGGACACCCCCGCCCTGCGCGTCATCGTCTCCGCGCACGAACGCGCCGGGGGGACGATGTTCACCCACCACCTCGGCGATGTGCTCATCGCGTTCACCCGGGCCCAGGGAGTGCGACCCGGCGGGGCGGCCGGGCGGGGCGAGAGCCGGGTGGAGAGCGGTCGGGCTGAGAGCGGTCGGACCGGTGGCGGCGATGAGTCGCGGACGGGTGGGAGCGGCCTGCGGGCGGACGAGATCGAGGACCGCCTCGCCGAGGCGCGCGTCGGGGTGGTCGCGGCAGCGGGACTCGGGTCGCTGCGCCGGTCGGCGCTGACCGCGCGTGACCTCGCCCAGGTCTTCGAGCCGGGCGAGACCGGGGCGATGACCTGGAGCAGAGGCTGGGCCCGGCTGGCCGGCCGGGCCCTCAACGCCACCGGCAAGTCGGTCGTCGCCGACGTCGACGACGCGCTCGCCGGGTGCGGCATCGCCGAACGCGAACGTCTCGTCGAGGCCGTGCGCGCCTACCTGGACTCCGGAAGCATCGGTCGGACCGCAGACGTCCTCTACTGTCACCGCAACACCGTGGCCAACCGTCTGCGCCGCTTCGCCGAGGTGACCGGCGTCGACCCGACGATCCCGGTGCAGGCGGCGCGCCTCGTCGTCGCGTGGGCGTGAGGGGTCGAGGGTGCCGGGTTCGGTGTGCCGGGTCGGCGGTGCCGGGTTCGGTGCGCCGGGTCGCGCGCATCGAGTGACTGTGTCAGTGGTCGAGCGCATACTGGAGGCATCGCGCAGGGCAGTGTCGCCCACGCGGTGGCACGGCAGGTTCGATCACTCATCATGCGAGGTGGATAGCAATGCCAGTCATTCCCCATGTCTTCATCAGCGGCGGTCAGTGCGCTGCCGCGTTCGAGCGGTACCGCGACATCTTCGGCGGTGAGCTGACGCTCACACGGTCGAAGGATGCGCCGCCGGAGGCGCGCATGCCCGGCGCGAGCGAGGATTCGGTCATGCACGCCGAACTGTCCTTCGGCGACTCGCGCATCATGGGCGCCGACGATCCGACCGGTGACGGCGGCGCGATGACCGGAGTCGCGCTCAATTTCGTCGCGCCCGATGTCGACGCGGCGACGGAGGTCTTCGAGGCGCTCTCGGCGGGCGGGCAGGTGCAGATGCCGCTCGGGCCGACGTTCTGGTCCCCGGGTTTCGGCGCCTGCGTCGACCAGTTCGGTGTCCCGTGGATGGTCGACACGAGTCAGGGAGACGGCAGCGCCTCGTAGCTCTGACCGTGAGGGCCGGTGAGGGCTGTGGCGACGCCGTCGACGGCGAGGACGAAGCGTCCGTCCGCACCGTCGACGCCGTGGTCGGCCAGCTGTGCGCCGATGTCCGGCAGCACGTGCTCGCCCTCGTTGCTCAGCCACACGACGTCGGGGTGGGCCCGCATGATCGCGACGAACTCGTCCCGGCTCTCCGGGTCGACGTAGGCGAGGACTGCGCTGTGGAACACGACGACCTGTGATTCCGCGGGTGCCTCGGCGATGAGTCCCGCGACGGTCGTCGTGAGGTCGCCGGTGACGAGTCTCGGCGGGTCCGCGGCGGCGATGGCCGCAGCGGCCTCGAGCCGGTCGCGCCGCACGGTGTGCTCGGGCCAGATGAGGGAACGCAGCCAGGCCCGCTCATCGAGGTCGGTGATGTCGAGCGGATTGAGATCGATGCCCGCGCGCCAGATGACCTCGGGAAGCCGGGTCGGCGGCAGAACCCCCGCGATGTCACAGGTCAGGTCGACGGTGCTCGGCCCGTCGACGGGATCGAGGTGGGTGACAGCGGGTTCCGCGGCCGTGGATTCCCCAGCGGCGACTGTCCGGGCCTCGCCGTCCCTGGGATCGTCCTGCGCGGCGCCAGAAGGCTCGCGCGCGTTCTGCGCGGCGTCGGAGTCGGCGCCGGAGGGTTCGCGCTCGTCCGGGCGCGGACTGGCACCCGTGCGGTAGGTGTAGCTGTAGCGGTCCGGGTAGAGGCACAGCCCGGCCGAAGCACCGACTTCGATGAGCGAGAGCGGGCCGCTGATCTGCGCGAGCGCCGGCAGCAGCACGGCACAGCGCCCGGCCTCGTTCGTCTGGGTCGAGCGGGCGAGCATGAGCGCGCGGGTCTCGTCCCAGTGGTCGAGCAGCCACCGCCGCAGCTCGGCATAGTCGCCCTCGCCGGAGCCGAGATGCCTGGCCGCGCCGAAGAGCAGATTCGCCTGACGTTTCGGCCGCGGGAGATCAAGGAGGAGGGCGAGAATCCGGTCATCGTCGGCGACCCCTGCCGCCCACGCCGTGTAGATCGGTGAGGTCCCGGCCGCCTCGATGCGGGAGAAGTTGCGGTAGTACTCGCGCAATGTCTCGGTGTCGAGGTCAGTCATCGGTCGCATGCCATCTCACCTGCTTCTTCTCCGGCGGTGGTCGTTGGGTTCATCGTAGGCGGCGGCGACTTGGAATCGGGCAGCAGGGTGGGATTCACCGTCGGGCAGTCGGGTGACGACTCACCTCCGGGTGGCGGTGTGAGGACTCACGGCCGCCTGCCCTCTGTAGCCGGCCGTGTCCCGGTAATCGGCACCACATCGGCGAAACCCTAGGCGCGAGACCGGTCCGGGCGTAATGTGATCCCACATTCCGGAGTGCGTCACGGATCGATGTCTCCAATGTGGGTGTCGCGGCGACGATGACGTGCGCAACCGCGCGGGCGATGGGACTCTCCGGCTCGTGAACACCGCGCACCAGCCGGCAACGCCTGATCAGAGGAGATCACATGGCAACCGATGCGAACCAGCCCGGAACCGGGGACGGTGCGGCCGCGCACCCGGGCCCCACCTCGGCGAACGATCCTGGTCACCGGAGAAACCCGGGCCCCACCTCGGCGAACGCTTCCCCCACCACCGCCGAGGCCGCGCTGGAGAAGCGGACGATGCGCAAGGTCATCGTCCGACTCATCCCGTTCATCATCGCGATGTACTTCATCAACTACCTCGACCGTACGAACATCGGCATCGCCGGCCCCGGCGGCATGACCGAGGACCTCGCCCTCAGCGCCACGCAGTTCGGATTCGCCGCGGGCATCTTCTTCTTCGGCTACCTCCTGCTCGAGGTGCCCTCGAATCTCGCGCTCCACCGCTTCGGGGCCCGGCGATGGCTCGCGCGCATCCTCATCAGCTGGGGTCTCGTCGCCGCGCTCATGGCGTTCGTACCCAATGCGTTCTGGCTCTACGCGCTGCGGTTCCTCCTCGGCGTCGCCGAGGCGGGATTCTTCCCCGGCATCATCCTCTACCTCACGTACTGGTTCCCGACGACGATGCGGGCGCGGGCGACGGCACTGTTCATGCTCGCGATCCCGCTCTCCTCGGTCGTCGGCTCCCCGCTCTCGTCGTGGCTGATCTCGAGCGGCAATGCGCTGTTCGAGGACTTCGCCGGGTGGCGGTTCATGTTCATCATCGAGGGGGTGCCCGCGATCATCCTCGGCATCGTGTGCCTCTTCTACCTCACCGACCGACCGCGGGATGCGCAGTGGCTCGAACCGGAGGAGCGGGAATGGCTGCAGGCGCGGATGGACTCCGAGGAGAACAGCAAGGCCGAGACCTTCCACTACCCGGTCCGCCGCTCGCTGCTCCAGCCGCGCGTGTGGGCGCTGTCATTCGTCTACTTCGGCATGGTCTACGGTCTCTACGCGCTCAGCTTCTTCCTTCCGACGATCATCGCCGGCTTCCAGGAGACCTTCGGCACCGAGTACTCGATCGTCGAGATCGGCTTCATCACCGCCATCCCCTACGTCTTCGGGGCGCTGTCGATGTTCTTCTGGTCCCGGCACGGCGATCGCACGGGCGAGCGGGTGTGGCACGTCGCGATCCCGCTCTTCATCGGCGGCATCTCGATCCCCATCGCCCTCTACCTCAGCTCCCCGTTCACGACGATGATCGCGGTCACCGTCACGGCGATGTCGATCTGCGCGGCGCTGCCGACGTTCTGGCCGCTGCCGCAGACGTTCCTCGCGGGCGCGGGAGCGGCCGCCGGGCTCGCGCTCATCAATTCGCTCGGCAATTCGGCCGGATTCTTCGCCCCGTACATCACCGGCTGGCTCGCCGAGCTCACCGGCGCCCAGAACGCCGGAATGTGGGTCGTCGGCGCGGCGATGGTCGCCGCCGGAATCGTCACCCTCGTCCTCAGGGCAGCACCGGTGCCCGATAGGGTGAGCGGACCATAGCTCGCCGAGGCGGCTCCTCAGAACCCCGGTGACTTCCGGTGGCGACGGAGGCGACCTGTGGTGGTGGCGGGGTAGCCTCTGTGACGACGAGGTCTGCCTGCGGTGACGACGCGATGCCCTCCGGTGACGAGGTGGGTGGGACGGGGTCGCCTCTGACAATGGAATGGCTCGTGGTTATGGCGCGATGCCCTCCGGTGACGACAGAGCCGTACTTGCCGTCGGACCACCTCGGCGAGATGACGGCCGATGATGCGACGATGACGGGGAAGACGGGCGGCGCCGGCCGCCATCCGCGTGAAGGGACCGAGACGATGACCGAGCAGAATTCAGCGACGCCAGTGGCCGGAAGCACGGGTGCGGGGGAGCCCACGATGGGAACGGCAGGCGCTGCGGTCGGGGATGCCGACGGGAATGCCTCGGCGGGTGATTCCCGCAGGGTCGCTGTCCCGCCCCTGGCCGAGCTCGCGTCCCGCCTCGGCGAAGGGGTGCTCACGACGGACCCCGACATCATCGCCGCCCACGCCCGGGACGAAGCCCTGTTCTGCCCGGCCGAGGGCGCGATCGCCCTGGTCAGGGCCACCTCGGCGAGCGACGTCCAAGAGGTCATGCGGTTCGCCACCGAACATCGGATTCCGGTCGTCCCGCAGGGGGCGCGCTCGGGGATCTCGGGCGGCGCGAACGCCTCACCGGGGGCGATCCTGCTCAGCGTGGCGCGGATGAATGACGTCGTCGCCGTCAGCGAGGCGGAGCGGACGGTCACCGTGCAGCCGGGGATCATCAACCAGGACCTCAAGGACCACCTCGCGCCGTTCGGGCTGTCGTACCCGCGGATCCGGGGTCGGTGGGGATCTCGTCGATCGGCGGGAACATCGCGACGAACGCGGGTGGCCTGTGCTGCGTGAAGTACGGCGTGACCAGGGATTATGTCCGCAGTCTCACGGTGGTCCTCGCCGATGGGACGCTGAGCGTGCTCGGTCCGCAGACCGCGAAGGGCGTCGCGGGGCTCGATATGCGGCAGCTCTTCATCGGGTCCGAGGGCACGCTCGGCGTCATCGTCGAGGCGACCCTGCGGCTCGTGCCCGCCCTGCCCGACCCGTTCACCGCGGTCGCGACGTTCCCCGATGAGCGCAGCGGCCTGCAGACGGTCGCCGACTTCATGGCCGGCGGCGGAGTGCCGAGCCTGTTCGAGTTCCTCGACGGTTCGAGCCTGACCATGCTCAATGCATACGGCGACTTCGGCCTCGACGGGGAGGCCGGGTCGATGCTCATCATGCAGGTCGATCTCGCGGCGGCTGAGTCGGAGGCGATGATGGCGAATTTCGCCGAGGTGGCCCACGCGTGCGGTGCCCTCGACGTTGCGTACTCCGATGATCCCGCCGATTCCGCCGACCTCATCGCCGCACGGCGGATGATCCAGCCGGCGTACGAGAAGTTCGCCGGTGCGCATGGCGGGGGCCAGCTGCTCGACGACGTGTGTCTGCCGCGGGCGGCGATGCCGGAGTTCTGCGACCGACTCGACGCGCTGCGGGAGTCGTCGGGGCTGACGATCTCGCTCGTCGCGCATGCGGGAGACGGGAACACGCACCCGTCGGTGTTCTTCGATGCCGCCGACGAGGCGGAGACCGCGAAGGCGCTCGAGGTCTTCGGGGAGATCATGCGCATCGGCCTCGAGCTCGGTGGGACGATCACCGGCGAGCACGGCGTCGGATACCTGAAGAGGGACTGGCTGGGCGAGGAGCTCGACGCTGGGGCGCAGAGGATGCAGCTCGCGGTGAAGAACGCGCTCGATCCGCTCGGGATCCTCAATCCGGGGAAGATGCTCGGCGGTCTCTGAGCGGAGGCGGGGGACTGGTGGGTTGGGTGCCCGCGTGGAGGTCTGCGTGCCGGATGCAGAAGATGAGCCTGTGATGCACACGTACTTCGGCTTTGGGCACTGCAGGGTCGTCTACGGTATGTGCGCGAGTACTCGGGTCGTGTCAGCAGCGGCCTGTAGCGTTGACCCACCCTGGAACACATACGAACCCAACCCGACACCGATGTCGGGACACGCATCGGCACGTAGACAACACAACTTGCGCTATGAATCGAAGAACCTAGAACACTTGGAAAATAGTCGAACAAAAAAACAAAGAAACATCTTGACACGCACCGCAACGGTGTATAATAGGTCACACGACATGGACAATGGCGAATGGACCCCTGGACACCATGACTCTCACCCCGAACCGCAAGCACCCCACCCCCGGCAACGACGCCGCAGGTGCGCACACGGGCGAGTCCTCGACGCCGGAATCCTCCCCATCCACTGGTGACACCCCGGATACCGAATCCCTGTTCGATCAGCTCACCAACGCCGGCATCGACCTCACCGGAAACCCCCTCGCCGACACCTTCACCGCCCTCACCCCCACCCCACCCGCCGAAGACCACAGCCCCGAGCCGGAGAGCACCTACTTCGACACCGTCGACGACGATGCCGCACACGAGTCAGCCAGCCCCCACACCACTGATGCCGCCAGTGATCCATCGACACCCTCGGGTGAGGAACACGATTCCGTCGACGACGAGATCGCTGAGATCGCTGCGGCCGCTGCCGCGTTGGACGGGGACACCGACGTGCCCGCCTGGGTGAGCAGGCACCCTCTCTTCACCGGCACCGCGTGGGCGGACCTGTCCGCGTTCGCCCCGGAAGTCACCACCGGCATCACCACGCTCATGGCTCTCGATGCCCAACTGCGGTCCTTCGACAAACCCATGGGCCCCGACGAGGCACTCCTCCTCGTCGACGGTGCCGAAGCCCTTTCTCGGGTCTCGGAAGCTCTGTCGATTCTCGCCCTGTCCGTCTATGACCGGGTGGGGACACCGGCGGAGACGGGGGCGAAGGACACGAAGTCCCTCATCCAGGACCGACTCAACCTCACCCGGACAGAAGCCCATCGGCGGGCCGAGATGGCCAAGAACCTCGGTGGGCGGGTGGATCTGGCCGGGCAGGCGCTGAAACCCTTGTGTCCCGAAGTCTCCGAAGCCCTCCACGCGGGTGCGTTGTCGGCAGGGCAGGCGAAGACCATTGATGACTGCCTGGCCGCCCTCCCCGACTGGGTGAGCCCGGAGCAGCGGGCGGATGTGGAAAAACGTCTCGTCGGCTATGCTCCGACGGTTCGAGTCACTGATATTCGTGCGATCTTTAACCGGATGCTGGGGTATATCGACCCGGATGGGAAGAAACCGGTCGAGGAGACACCGCGCAGTGACTATGCGGTGACGATGCGACCCAAACGCAATGGTGACTGGGTGCTCAATGGTCTCCTCGACCCCGTGGCGGGGGCGGCGTTGAACGGGTTGCTGACCTCACGGATCAAATCCGCGACCGAATCCACCCCAGACCAGGACACCAGCCCCACCGTCAGTGACAGTAATGCCTTCGGAGTACCCACCGGCGCCGACGCCGATGGTTCGGATGCCTGCGGGAATCCTGGTGATGGTGTCTTCGATGCGGCCGCCGATGGCGGTGGAGTTCACGCTGGGAATGACACCGTGATTGACGGTCAGGAGTCTCTGTTCGACGTTGTCGATTCCGTGTTGCGTGGTGACCGGTTCGACGCACCGCTACCGACGGTTGGCCAGGTAGCCGCCGGGCACGGTTCGGGCCCCAACGGCACTGCCGACCCCAACGGTTCGCGCGTCAACGGAATGACGAACCCTGACGGCTCATCTGATGCCAACGGCGCTGGCGGTCCGCAGAACACTAACTTCGACGGCAGCACCACCACTTCTACCGGCGCAGCCGGCACTAGCAACACTAGTCCCGGTGAGATTCCGGGTACGCCGGAGGACAGTGAGTTCCTTGTGGGTGTCGGGGTGCGTGCTGACGGGTCCCGGGTCGATCTGACTGCTGAGCAGCCCACGGCGAGGGCGTGGATCTATGAACGGTTCGCGACTCTGGTCTCGCGGATCAGCATGGACCAGGCCGGGGCCGGGACCCCCTACGCGCTCGTCGTAACTGCGACGGCTGAGGACCTGGCCCACGGCACCGGGGAGGGCACCACCGGTGTTGAGACGCCGATCCCGATCAGTGAACTGCAGACCCGCGGGTTGAACGGGCAGGTGTTCTTCCATCTGGTGTCACAGAAGGCGAAGACGGTGCAGGTACTCACGGAGAAGAGGTTTGCCAACAAGCAGCAGATCGCAGTGGTCACGGCCCGTGACAAGGGGTGTACGTTCCCGGGCTGTGATGCCCCTCCGGGGTGGTGTGATGCCAATCATGTGATCCCGCATGCCCGGGGAGGGCGCACGGAGATCAATAATCTGGCACTGGCGTGCAGTGCTCATCATCATCTGATGGACCGGTCGGAGTGGGAGATGCGGATGATGACCAATGGGCGCCCGGCGTGGGTGCCACCGGCATCGGTCGATCCTGCCCGGGAACCGATCTTCCATCCCCGGTTCCTTGCCGAGGACATCATGAGCACTCTCTTCGACGACCTCGCCGACACGGGCGGCCTTGATGATGCCGGTGGGGGCGGGTCGGGTGCGAACGGGTCGAGTCGACCACCGTGCTGACCGGGCCAGGGGACCACTCTGCCTTCACACAGTCGATTGCGGTGGAATCGCAACTCGAGGGGCCGAGCGACTCAGATCAGTCCGGGTACCGGCGTTTCGGATGATTGAACCGGCCTCGATCAGACCATTCATCTGTGAACATTCATTCATCTGTGACTATTCATCTGCGGCTTTCCGGCACCAGTTCTGCGTCGTCGCTGGCCAGATCGCGCAGAGCCGCGATGGCATCGGCGAGAAGGGCCTGCTGAGGATGCCCGGGATCGCTGATGGCATGGATATAACGAGTCGGAACGGGATCGGCCAAGGGAACGACCGCCACCCCGGCGGGCAGCGGATCAATTCCGAGGCGGGGAAGAACCGTCACACCCAGTCCGCGGCTGACCATATGCAGAGCCGTGGGGAAACTGTGGGCCTCGTGCTTGAAGTGGACCGGGACCCCTGCTCGCGCGCATGCGTCGAAGAGGATCGTCCGGCATGGGCCGCCCCCGGTGTCGTTGTCGATCCATGGCAGCTGGGCGAGGTCGCTGAGGGAAATCGAGTCTGCTGCGGCCATTGGGTGGTCTTCGGGTACTGCTGCAACGTACGGATCTTCGATGAGGAAGCTGCTGTCGACCCCGGAGGGAAGGCTGAGCTCCGGGGATTCGGCGATCATGACCTGGATGTCGGATTCGAGTTCGGTCCATGGTCCTTCGGCGAGGTTGAGCTGAACGGCAGTATGGGGATAACGGTGCTCGAGGTAGGCGACAAGCTCGGGAAGCCAACGAGTGCCTGCCGAAGCGAAGTATGCGATCGAGAGCCGATCGACGCGGCTCTCCTGCAGCTCAGAGATTCGCTGCTGCAAACGGCTCGTCGATTCGAGCACGGCGTCAATGTCAGCGAGGATGGCCGAACCGGTATCCGTCAAGCCCAGTCTGCGCCCACGTCTCGTGAAGAGAGTGAGGCCGGTCTGCTTCTCGAGAAGCTTGAGATGATGGCTGACGGCAGACGGCGACAGGCCGAGGTGCTGAGCGGCCGACCGCACTGAACCCGTGACCGCGACGGACTTGAATGACTGGAGATGCGACACCGAGTGCATTCTCGGATCGTATTGAGAGCGCGCACAGTTGTGCAATAGTGTGCGCTTTTCATGGACAGTCGCAGACGGAATGATCGAGGTTATGAGACACAATCCTGACGCCGACCGTCCAACAGAGCGAATGAATCGAATTGAACGGCGACCGTCCCTGAGTGACAGGATTCCTGCGTTGCCGTGGATCGCCGCATTGCTCACCATGGTGTTCTGGGCGTCGTCATTCGTCGTCATCCGCGATGCCGCTGCTCATTTCAGCCCGGGCGCGATGGCGCTGCTGCGCTGCATCGCGGCAGCCGTGGTCCTCTCACTCTGGATGGTCTTCCGCAGGCCCCGCATCCCCTCGTCGCCGAGAGTATGGTTCATCGTCGCACTCTGGGGAGTGGCGTGGTTCGCCGCCTACGTCGTCGTCCTCAATGCCGCTGAGCATTCGATCGATGCTGGGACCGCCTCGATGATCGTCAACATCGCCCCGCTCATCATCGAGGTTTTCGCCGGCATCGTCCTCGGTGAGGGGCTGCCGTGGCGTCTGCTCGTCGGCATCTTCGTCTCCCTGGCGGGAATCGTGCTCATCACGGTCGCGAGCTTCACCGGAGTCTTCACCATCGGCGGTCTTGTGCTGAGCCTTTCAGCGGCGCTCCTCTACGCCGCGTGCGTGCTCCTGCAGAAGCACTTCCTCTCCGGCGAGGATTCGGTGACCGTGACGTGGTTGGGCATTCTCGCCGGCACCCTCGCCTGCCTGATCTTCACCCCGAGCCTCCTCACCGAGGTCGCCGCAGCCCCCATCGACATCACTCTCCAAGTGATCTACCTGGGCATTGTGCCCACGGCCATCGCGTTCAACCTGTGGGGTTATGCGATCCGCGTGCTCCCTGCCGGCCTGCTGAGTTCGTCGAGTCTGCTCGTGCCGGCGATCGTCGTCGTCCTTGCCTGGATTGTTCTCGCCGAGGTTCCGCCGCCCCTGGCAGCAGTCGGCGGCGTCCTCTGCCTGGTCGGCGCCGGCTGCGCTATCGGTCCGCAGATTCTCAGATCGGTGCAGTCGGTCCGGTCGCCGGGTGCTCAGCCCTCGGCCTTGCCCTGTCGCCAGTAGCCCATGAACGCGACCTGTTTGCGGTCGACGCCGACCTCCTGCACAAGGTAGCGGCGCAGTCGTTTGACCGGTCCGGCCTCGCCGGCGATCCACGCATAGAACGGGCGGGAGCCGCGCTCGGTGTCACTCGAACTGCTCTGCGCAGCCTGTGTGAGCCGGGTAGGCGTGTCCCAGAGGATCTCCTCGTCGATGTCGACATCCTCGAGTTCGACTCCGCCTCCTGCGGACACCGACGCCCCCACCTCGGCGAGGGCCTTGTTCTCTGCACGCACGGCCTCCCGCACTGCCGGCTCGAGAAGCGCGCCGAAGTCCGCGTCGCCGCGCGGCAGCCATTCGACCTCGAAGCCCTCGGGCGCCGTGAGATCGAGAATGTCGTCAGCGCTCGGAACCTCGATGACAGCCCTGCCGCTGACGGTCGCGTCCTTGAGGGAATCCAGGATCGAGGCGATGGCCGGGACAGCGGTCTCGTCACCGGCGAGCAGGATCTGATCGGCGTCGCCGCAGTCGAACTCGATGCCGCCGTACGCGCCCTGGTGGTGACGGGACGGCCCGATGATGTGCAGTCGGTGGCCGATCTCAGCGTTCTTGGCCCAGGTCGCCGCCGGACCCGAATGGCCGTCGTCATCGATGTGGAGCACCATGTCGACGACGAGTTCTCGGGCATCGCTGCGCCACTCGCGGACGGTGTACGTGCGCATCGCTCCGCGGACATCCTCATCGACCTGCAGCCACGCCTGGTACCACGGGTTCCCGGCCTCGACCTGCTCGGCGAAGAAACCGAGGAGGTCGAACTCCGGAGCGCTCAGTCCGCCCGGCGGGATGATGAGCTTGAACCGCAGATCACGCGGGTGCCCGTCGGTGCCGAAATCCGCCAAGTCGTCGCCGCCGAAGGTGATGCGGCGGAATGAGGGGCTCAGGTCCTCGATGCCGATGACGGTGGCCTCGAAAGCGCCGATGGATGCTCGTGACACGTGTTCTCCTCTGCCTCCTGCACAGGCAGGAGCGATCCGGCTGGTACTCGACGAGCATAACATCTTTGTTAGGTTAGCCTCTCCACAATGATGCTACGGTGATCTCGTTCCCGTTCCCTCTCGAAAGGTCGTCATGCGCCGACGTCAGCTCCTGGCTCTCACCGCTCTCGCTCCGCTCGCCCTCGTCGCCTGCTCCACCGAGGCATCCGAGTCCGGGACCGCTCAATCGTCCGCCAAGAACTTCTCGTACTCGCCCGCCGGCTACGACGGCGTCACCGTCTCACTCGACAGACCAGCTGAGCGCATCGCGATGGACTTCTACTCCGCGGCCGCGCTCGCGCCGTACGGCATCACACCCGTCGCGGTCTTCGGATTCGGGCAGAACGAGTCCCCGGGGAAGTCGTTCGACACCACAGGCGTCGAGATCGTCGGCACCGACATGGAGCTCGACACCGAGGCGCTGGCCGCGACAAGGCCCGACATCGTCGTCGCCTACGGCAACGAGACCGGCGACGGCTGGACCTGGTGGGATGACAAGCTCAGGGAGCAGGTCACCTCGCTCGTCCCATTCGTCCCGATCAAGCTCCAGGACCAGACGCCCGACGACATGTTCGGCCAGTACGCCGCCGTCGCCCAGGCGATCGGTGCAGACACCGACTCCGCGGAGATCACCGCACAGCGCCGCGACTTCGATGCGGCACGGCAGCGCATCCGCGACGTCACCGCCGACAAGGACTGGCTCACGGTGCTCCTCGCGAACTTCAATGCCGACATCATCTACACCGCGAAGGACCTCGGCATCGCCCGGATGCTCGCCGACGACGGCGTGACCCTCGTGGGACCCGACCCCGGCGCCGACAGCTCGTGGGCCGAGGTCTCGTGGGAGAAGATCAGCGATTACTCCGCCGATGTCCTCCTCGTCCACGACGCCTCGGCCGACTTCGAGACGAATCCGATCTACCTCAGCCTGCCGACGGTCAAGGCCGGGCAGACCGGCACCTGGGATGACAAGCGCGCCTTCACCTACGACGGGTATGCGGCATGGCTCAACGATCTCGCCGAGGTGCTCGACCGAGCCGAGGACATCGACAAGAACTGATCCGGCTGAGCTCAGGACCGGAGCTGGCCGGGGCCGAGAACGATGAGAATCGGATGTGATCCCGACCGGAAGCGATCCCGACCGGTGTCATCGATGCGCTCCCTCCCGCAGCGACCGACCATGATGAGTGTCGAGCATTCCGGCAGCAACGAGTCGTCCTAGAAGTCGTAGCCGTCGCTGATGGTGATGACGACCTTTCCGTCGACGATCTCAGCGACGCCGTCGACGGAGAAGATCACCGTGTCATCGAATGCCCCGCCGTCGTCGAAGAACGAGTCGTAGCTGCCCGTCACCAGCGCCTCACCCTCGGAGACCGTCGTGATCGCCCACGACGGGCCGCCGTTGGGTCCGGCCCCCATTCCGCCGTCGTAGTAGTACGGATCGGACGACGGGTCGGACACCGTGACGGTCGGATACGACGAGATCGACCACTTGAGATCCGTGGCATCGAAGCTCTCGGCGCTGTACGAGCCGAACGGGCAGCCGTCGGGCTGAGCCACGGTCTTCTTCGCGCAGCTGTCGACGAGCGTCTTGACCTGCTTGTCGACCTCGCTGCGGAACGCGTCCGTCGGCTCCGGTGCGAGCAGCGCGGGATCGCCCCCATCGAGGTCCTGGTCCTCGACGCTGCCGCCGAAGAAGGTGCGGGCCTCGATCGGATCCGCAGAGACGAGATCGCTCTTCTCCGCCAACCCGACGGTGTAGAGGGCGGGGAACGCCGGCAGGGAGAGCGCCGAGTCGGTCGTGTCGACGTCGATCCCGTTGACCTTGACCGTGCTCAGCCCCGGCGTGTCCACCGTCAGGGGCGCGAGCTCCGGCGACTGCAGCGTCCACTCGTCGAAGAAGACCGCGGTCTTGCCCGACTTCACCAGCGAGAACTCGGTCGTGCTCTTGCTCCCGCCGAGGTCGAACGTCGCCGACACGAGCGCCTGATCATCGGCGACATCGGCATCGGCGACCGAGATGTCGGTCGGCAGTGCCTTGGCGCCGCCGAGGATGTCGTTCGTCAGCAGCTGCCGCTGCTCGGCGGGCACGTCGACATCGGCGATCTCGAGAGCACCTTCAGCGTCACCGTCGGCGAGGCGCTGCAGATACTTCTCGACGGTGGCCTCCGGGCCGAACATTCCGCCGTTGACCTGCGTGACGACGATCAGACCCGCCACGAGGACGAGGACCGCCGCGCCGCTGATCACTCCGACGAGCGTCGCCTTCCTGCGGTTGAAGGGCTTGGCCGGCGGGGCCGCGGGATATCCGGCCGGAGGAACGGACGGCGGGGCCGCACTGCTGTTCCACTGCTGGGCGGTCGGCTGCTGACTCGATGCCGACGCAGCGTTCCCTGTCGTATAGGGGCCCGCCGCTGCCGTGTAGGGCGCAGACGAGTAGGGCGCAGACGCGTCCTGTCCCACGGTGGGACGGCCGGGGGGAGGACCCTGCGATGGGGTGGGCAGGGGACTCCCCTGCCGGTTGTGATCCCGACGCCGAGGTGGTCGGCGCGGCGGACTGCGCATCTCCGGGATTGCTGCCACCGGACCCCGGGCCGCCCGCGGATCCGACGTATCCAGCCGATGCGACCGGGCCAGCAGATCCGGCGGAATCGGACGGGGCGACAGAACCGGAATGACCGGCTGGGCTGGACGTGCCGGCAGTTCCCGGGGAAGCCGCGCCCGACTGTCCGGGCGCACCCGCGTCACCGCCCGGCGCCGCGTACCCGGGTGCACCGGTGGCGGCGGGGGCGGAGTCGATCCGCCGGCGACGGCATCGGGGTGGATGAGCGGATAGCGCGGTTCGCTCATCCCGAGGGCGTGTCCCCAGTGCGGATGAATCGCGCGCCCGGCGAGGAACTTCGCGACTCCGGGCATCGTCAGCGCCAGCCTCGGCCCGAGGGTGCGCGAGACCACCTCGATGAGACCGCCCCAGAGAGCGAAGATGAGGAACGACCAGGCCAGCACGCCGATGCCGGCCTCAGCCGCGCCCATGCCGCCGAACACCTCCGTCGCCTGTGCCGAGCCCTGCACAGCCGCGCGCAGAGGCAGCGCGAGAACCGAGAGCAGCCCCCACACCACGGCGAATGCGAGGGGGATCCGCCATGCGGTGCTCCACTGCCGGGGATCGGGGCCCTGCGCGGTCCAGTACGGACGCCGCGTGACCGTGGCGACGAGGGAGGCCGCGAGCACCGCGAGGACGACCGCGATCAGCCCCAGCCACAGCTGCCCCGGCACATCGTCGCTGAAGATCGTCAGCGTCTCCGAGAAGCCTCCGGACTCCATGCCGAACACGCCGGTCATCGAGGCGGTGAGGCCGCCGAGGTGGACGAGCAGTGTGAGGACGAGGCCCATGTTGACGAAGGTCAGGGGGACGAGCTGCCCGGGAAGGTCGAGCCCGAGAGGCAGGACGAAGAGGGCGACGACGGACATGATCGCGACCATGACGATGAGGTGGATCCAGGCGACGAGCGCGGCGGGGACGACCCAGCGGAGGAATCGCGCTCCGACCGCCTCGGTGCCCTTGAAATGACCGGCGATGCGACCCCACATGCTCACGGCGATGACGACGAGGAGTGGAAGGAAGAACGATCGCGGGGTGACCGCGGAGAACTCGAGGGTGGCGCCCTGACTGCCTTCCATGAGCGAGTAGCGGGCGGCGAAGATGAGCTGGAGGACGAAGAGCACGGCGGTGAAGGCGAGGGCCGAGATGCCGATGCGGATCCAGGTCGACCCCCGATTGGGGGAGGGGGAACGCAGCTCGCTCCACCGGGTGAACCACCACAGCGTGCCGAGGACGACTGCGGTGATGATGAGCGGGGCGCCGGAGAGGATGATGTCTCCACTGGCCGCGGCGAATCCGTCGGATTGGAACTCGAACCGCACGGCCGCCGAGCCGAACAGTGCCAGGGCGAGGAGGACGAAGGGGAGCGCGTAGCCGATCTTGTCGGTGCTCATGCCCGTGTACTCGGTGAATGAGTCGAGGTCGGACATCGAACCGGCGATCGCGGCAAGGATGATCGCAACGACGATGCCCGCGGCGAGGGCGATTCCCGGCGGGAGGAGGATCGCCCGCCACGTCGCACCCTGGGAGAGCGGAGCGGTGTAGCGCGATGACGGTCTCGGAGCACCGAGGTGGCTCTGACCGGGATAGGGCGAGCCCTGCTGGGCGTACGGCAGGCCCGGCTGCGGAGAGGGCTGGCCCGGGTAGGGCGAGCCCTGGTTTGGGTACGGCGAGCCCTGCTGGGCAGCGGGCTGGTTCTGCTGGGCGTACGGCTGGCCCGGTTGCGGAGAGGGCTGGCCCGGGTAGGGCGATCCAGCCGGTGAGCTTGCTGAGTCCGCCGCAGTTGAGGCGCCGTCGGCTGCACCCGACACCGGAGGCTGTGTTCCGGGTCGCTGAGGCTGTGTGCCCGGTGTGGGAGCTTGCACTCCTGGCGTCGTCGACGGCGTGTCCGGTGACGCATAGGGATCGGCGGCCTGCTTCGTTGCAGCGCCGGAATCGGCTCCGGCTGCGGAGGCCGCCGCTGCGGCCTCCGGAGAGAAGCGCGGATACTGCGCCGTCGCCTCGGTGGAGTCAGGAGCGGAATTGGTCGGTGGAGCTCCCGGCTTCACAGGGACGTCCGCCTCGCCGCCGAGGTCATCGGTTCCGGAGGCCGTGTCAGTGTCCGCGGCATTCGGCGAGTCAGCGGCAGGCCTGGCAGTTGCATCAGGCGTGGCAGAGGCGCTCGCCCTGCCGCCCTCTGGTGACTGGGCGGCCGGGGCTTCGTTGGTCGACTTCGCTGTGCCCGTGCCATTGACCTGGCTGGCCGCCGTCGTGTCAGCAGTGCCCTTGACCCCGTCGGTCGGCTTCGCTGCCCTGTCGGCACTGACCTTGTCGGCCCATTTTGCCGCGCCGGTTCCCTTGGCACCTTTGGTCGACTTCGCCGGTTCTGTGTCCTTGGTGCCGTCGGCAGTCTTCTTCTCCCCGGTGCCCTTGACCTCGCCGGTTCCCTTGGCCCTCCCGGTGCCCTTGGCGGCAGAGGCGGAGCCGGGCTTGCTGTTCGAGTCCTCGGGGGTCGGGCGACGGTCGGACTCGTCGTCGTGCCCGGATGGGGGAGATGTGGGCGTTCTGCTCATGGGGAGTCCTCCGACTGCTCTCGCACACCGGTCGCTGCAGTGCGCTTGACGTGGCCGCTGGTCTGACTGCGGTTTCCCTGCAGATCGATGTTTCCACCGATCCATTCAGTTGTAGTGATGCCCTTATATTAGGCTGAGAATGGCGATTGAAGTTTCCGAGAAGAGAACTTTTCGACCGACAAGTGATCTGGAGCTGCCGATGAGCACGAAACCGCCCCAGGGCAACGGCGACGAATGGCCGCGCGATGATTCGGCGGGCAGCGCTCGAGCGGAGAATCCTCGTGCCGACAATGCGTGGAACCAGAACGGCGACTCGGGATGGGGTCGGCAGTCCGACACCGGCTGGGGTCACGGCGCCAACACCGGAAGCGCTGACGCCGGACGCACCGACATCGGTTGGGGCCAGAGCGCCGATACGGGCTGGGGCCGCGGCGGCGGGGAACCGAACACGCCCTACATCGCCGAGCAGAACCCCGCGCGGCCCCCGCGCTCGCAGTCCGCGGCGACCGGAACACCAGGAGCCCCGCCCGCGAACGCGGCAACGCCGCCGTCCAACGCTGCGGCCTGGCCCGGAACTCCACCCGGCGCAACATTCCCGCAGCCACCGCCGAGTCCACCGGGCCCGAACCAGCCGCCGCCCGGAAACATCCCCGCCGGCGCCGCACCCGCCGGTCAGCCGCCTCGGCGCAGCAAGGGACTCATCGCCGCCGTCGTCGTGCTCGCGGTCATCGCCGCGGCCGCGATCGGATTCGGCGCCATGATGTTCCTCAACCGGGACGGTGACGAGGACTCCACTGTCGCAGCGACGACGGCACCGGCCGGCGAGGACGCCTCGACGGCTCCGAGCGCCGGGCCGAGCGAGGACGCTGCACCGAGCGACGATCCGGAGTCGTCCCCCACGCTTCCCGCCGACCCGAAGCAGGCGCTCGACCAGATCGTCACCACGGATCGGAAGACCGTCATCGCCGACCTCGACGGCAAATGGGTGCCCCAGCTGAGCTCGAAGAAAGTCGGACTCGAAGCGGAGGGGAAGACGTGGGAGCCGAAGGACATTCTCGCCGAACACGAGCAGATGCGAAAGGAATATCCGCGCGTACAACTGGTGTGGTCGGGGGATTTCGCGAGTTTCAAAGAAGATGATTTCTGGGTGACGATCGTCGGCATCGGCTATGACGATCCCGAGGACGCGCTGTCGTGGTGTTCGTCCAACGGTCTCGGTCCCGACAACTGCTACGCGAAGCAGCTGAATACCTCAGGAGGGTATGAGGGCACGACGCGTCTGCAGGACTGAGGAACCACCTCGGCCGAGGCCCCGCCGGTCCGACGCGGAACCCGGACTAAGATCGGACCATGACTTTCTGGTGGCAAGAGCTGAGAACCAACCTTGCCCGATCCTTCGATGACCGCTCTGACCAGCGGTGGAACCATGCGATCGCGACGATGCCGGTGTCCGATCGGGCCGCTGAGATGTTCCGCGAGGTCGAGGACGAATTCCTCATCACCGGAGCCGACACGCCGAGGTGGGACGACCCTCACCGCAATCCCGACTTCGAATGGGGCAGGGTCAACGGCCCCGACGATCAGGCCGACGTCACCGACCACGCGAAGTTCGACATCGTCCACGCCCGGGCCCGCGCATGGATCAACGTCCTGCGCCGGCGGGGAGGCAGCGCACGGGAGACCGCCGACGTCGACTGGGCGACCGATGATCCGTTCCTCGCATCCGCCGATCACGCCGAGGTGCTCACCAGCGGAGTCCCCGACAACCCCGAACTCGTCATCGGCTTCAACGACTACGTCCCCGATGACCACGGCGTCGACCTCGTCGCGAACGTCGTCATCGCCCTCGGCGATCCCGCGGTGTCCCTGGCCCGCGTGCCCGACTGCGGCTGCGACTTCTGCGACTACGGCTCCGACGTCCTCCTCCAGCAGCTCGACAGCCTCATCTTCTCGATCGTCGACGGCTCCGTCGAGGCGCAGTCCGGCGGACAGTACTCCGGCTACCGCACCTCGTTCGACGCGGCCGGAGAGCTCTACCGCGAGCGCCGCGCACAACCCGCGAAGCACCGCGCGCCCGTCGGTTCGACGACTGGTCACCGCGTCCCATGCAGGACTGGGCCTGAGTTCGGGCTCACCCCGCCGAGGCGGTTCACCCCGCCGAGGCGGTTCACCCCGCCGAGGCGGCTGATGCCTCCTCGGTGAGCCTCGCGGCCACCGCGAGATCCTCCCACGACATCCCCGACCCCTTGAAGATCAGCGTCCGATCGTCGTCGACGACGACCTCGCCGGTGCTCAGCTGCTTCATCGTGATGAGAGTCTCCGCGTCGAGTGCGCCGTCGGTGATCGCGAGCACGACGTCCCCGCATTCGCGCAGCGCGGTGCCGACATCCTCGACGACGACCGCCGAGCGGGAGAACAGCGACGCCGGCAGCTCCCTGGCGTGCGGGTCGTGCGAACCGCACGCCATGACGATCGCACCCTCACGGACGAGGTCACCGTCGAAGAGCGGGCTGCTCGCCGTCGTCGCCGTGACGACGATGTCGGCCTCCCGCAGGGCGGCGTTCGCCTCGGCGGTGGTCGCTGCGATGACACGCCCGCGCTCACGGACCCCGGCGGTGACACGGTCGGGATGCCGGACGACGAACGCGACATCGGCGAGATCGACGTCGAGGACCTCGCGCAGGGTGTCGACGTGTCCGACGCCCTGCGGGCCCGCCCCGAAGACGACGACGCGCACGGGACCGGTGAACCGGGACAGCGCCGGTTCGACCGCCGCCACCGACACCGCCGGCGTGCGCAGGGTCGTCAGCGCCGCACCGTCGATGACCGTGCGCAGCTGCAGCGTTTCGGCCGCATACATGAGGTACTGCCCCTGGATGCGCGGCAGGCCGTGGTCGGGATTGTCGACCGAGACGCCGACGAGCTTGACCCCGACCCATGCGCCGAGCTCGGAGGGCATGAAGATCATGTTGCCGGCGCTGATGTCGGCGATCGTGCGCGGAATGTCATCGGCCGGATCGAAATCCCCGGCCAGTGCCTCGCGGAGGGCGGCGACCGCCTCGGCGGGGGTGAGGGCCGCGACCACCGCGTCGGCGTCGAGGTAGGTCACATCGTTCATCGTCACGTCCTTCCTCACTGCGGACCCCTCGCGCTGCGACGGTGCTGCGGGCCATCGGGTGTGCGGACATCCGACGGAGCGGAGCACCGGGTGGCAGGGGCGGTCACCACCAGGCTAGGTGATGCCGACCACAGGGCGAAGCACTGTCCGTGAGTCGGGCCGCACTGTCGTGCCGGCCGCCATCGCAGAGTCGCACCCCGGGTGCCGCGCGTGAGCATTGAGCGATGGATCCTCACGTCGTGCGTCGGGCGACGGCGTCAGCCGCCTCGGTGAGGACAGTGAGCGCTGCGGCGATGAGCGGCTGCCCCGCCGACCCGCTGCGGATCCCGGTGAGGATCTTCCGGGCCGGGACGGGATCCCCGCGCAGCGGCACGCGCACGGCGTCATAGCCCTCGGGCAGGTGAGCGAGGCGGGGGACGAGCGCGACGCCGAGCGAGGCCGAGACGAGCGCGGCGCCCGTCTCCCATTCATGGGACTCATGGGCGACCTCGGGGACGAAGCCCGCGGCGGCGCAGGCGGTGCGCACGAGGCGGTGGTAGGGCGTGCCGGGCCGATCGAGGATCCACTTCTCCTCGGCCGCCTCGCCGAGAGCCACCGACTCGCGTCCGGCGAGGCGATGATGGCCGGGGACGAGGAGATCGAGACGGTCGGTGAAGAGCGCGGACTGCTCGAACCGGGCATCGCTGCGCGGCGGCAGCGGATCGGTCGCGACGACGACGGCGATGTCGGCCTGGTCGGCGAGGAGCAGGTCGAAGCACTCCTGCGGATCGGCTTCGATGATCCGCGCCCCGGCACCGGGATGCGACGCCATGATGCGCTCGGCGGTGAGCGGCAGCAGGCTCGCCGCGGCCGTCGAGAAGCCGCACAGCCGCAGGACCCGCTGGCTGACGGCGTGCCCTGCCTCAGAGAGCTCCCCGCGGATCTCCTCCCACCGGGTGAACAGCTCCTGCGTGCGCTCGAGGAGCAGGTGACCGGCCGGCGTGAGCACGAGGGTGCGGCCGTGCTGTTCGAGCACGGTGACTCCGAGGTCCTTCGACAGGGTTCTCAGCTGGTGCGAGATCGCCGAGGGAGTGAAGCCGAGGCGCTCGGCGGCAGCCGTGACGGTGCCGACCTCGGCGAGGACGCGGAGGACGTGGAGGCGACGATCGATCATGCAATATTCTTTCACGACCATCCGCGAAATGATTCGCTTTTCTTCGTCTTCTGCCGCCTCGACACTGGAGTCACAGCGAGATGTCGGATGCTCGGCAGACGCCTCACCGCCAGCCGCAGGGGGCCGCCGGCCGCATCCCCGGCGGTACAGGGGACGCCGACCGCTGAGGCGGCCGATCCCCGGTGTGGTGGAGCGTCGGCGGAGGCGATCACCCGACTGGCCGAGGCGAGCACGATGCGGCAGAAGGTGAAAGGCAGGTGCAGAGATGACGATGGCTCCGCGGACCCGGTCCGCAACGGCTGCCCCGACCGACCACGTCGCCGCGCCCGCCCACCCCGGTGGGCCAGGCCCCCACCCCGGAGGGCCGGCTGCCCAATTCAGCAGTTCGGTCTCCGACCTCAGCGCACCGCCCGCCGACCTCAGCGCACCGGGCGCGCTCGACCGGCTCATCGACGAGCGTCGCCCCGGCTGGTCCCTCGAGGCCCCGTTCTACACCAGCCCCGAGTTCTTCGCCCGCGACGTCGAAGCGATCTTCGCCTCGACGTGGATCTTCGTCGGCACCGTCGCCGAGGTGCCCGAACCCGGCGACTACGTGACGATCGACGTGGGCACGTACTCGGTCATCATCATCCGCGACGACGATGACGCGATCCGGGCCCACCACAATGTCTGCCGCCACCGCGGCACCCGGCTGCTCAACGACCTGTCCGGGTCGGTGGGCAACATCGTCTGCAGCTACCACCAGTGGACCTACACCCCCGGCGGCGAGCTCATCTCCGCCGGTGTGCAGGCACCGGGCTTCGACCCCGCGTGCTTCTCCCTGCGTCCGGTCAATGTCCGAATCATCGCGGGACTGATCTTCATCTGCCTCGGACCGCCCCCGGACGACATCGCCGAGGTCGCCGACGTCATCGCCCCCTACATCGCACCCCACGACATCGCCGGGGCGAAGGTCGCAGCCCAGGTCGACCTCATCGAGGACTCGAACTGGAAGCTCGTCATGGAGAACAACCGCGAGTGCTACCACTGCGAAGCCGGCCACCCGGAGCTCACCTGCACCTTCTTCCCCACCTACGGATACGCCGCCGACGAGATCCCGGCCCGGCTGCAACCCGCCTACCAGCGCTTCCTCGATGCCGAGCGCCGACTCCACGACAACTGCGACCGCAACGGCGTGCCTTACGCCCTCGTCGAAGACCTCAGCGGACGCCCCACCGGATTCCGCATCGAACGGGCAGCCCTCGACGGGAAGGGTGAGTCGTACACGATGGACGGATCGGCCGCCTCGGCGAAGCTGCTCGGCGACCTCGACACCTTCACCCTCGGACGCGCCTCCCTCCACATCCAGCCGAACATGTGGTTCCACGCGATGGGCGATCACATCGTCACCTTCAGCCTCGTCCCCCTCGCCGCGGATCGGACGCTCGTGCGCACGACGTGGCTCGTCGACGCCGAGGCGGTCGAGGGCGTCGACTACGACCTGGAGAACCTCACGACGGTGTGGATGAAGACGAACGAACAGGACGCGACGTTCTGCGAGCGCGGGCAGCTCGGGGTGTCGTCCCCGGCGTACCTGCCGGGACCCTACGCCCCCACCGAGGCGCACCTCGACGAGTTCTGCACGTGGTACATCGAGAGGCTCACGGCACACCGGGAGAGGATGGACGGGCGATGAGATACATCCGGTCACCGTTTCCCATCGAGGCAGGCCCGCGGCCAGGGGCGGCGGCGAGCAAGGCGACGTTCCGCGTGCCGGCGCGGGGTGCGGGTGCGGCGGTCCCCGCATCCTCGGCCGCCACGGCAGCCACAGCTGCCGTCGCAGTGAGCGGCGTGCTGACGGCAACGGTGCCGTCCGCGACGATGGCCGGTGAGGCCGAGGGGATCACCGGTCTCGCCGAATGCGTCGGGATCACCCGGGTCACCCACGACATCATCACGATCGAACTCCGCGCACCGTGGCTGGCCTCCGCAGACTTCGAACCCGGGCAGTACCTCACGGTGCGCGTGCCCGAGCTCGGTCTCGAGCGCTGCTACTCGATCTCCTCGGCGCCGTTCGGCACGAACACGTTCACCCTCACCGTCAAGCGCGTGCCCGGCGGTGCGGTCTCGACGCATCTCCACGACGTTCTCCGCATCGGCGACACCCTCCACGTCGACGGCCCCTACGGCCTCTTCAGCACCAGCTTCCACCCTGCTGACAAGCACCTCTTCGTCTGTGCGGGCTCGGGGACCACCCCGATCATGTCGATGATCCGCGCACTCCTGGCCAACCAGTTGCCGGATCCCGTCGACATCGTCCTCATCCACAGCGCCTCGACGCCTGAGGACATCGTCTTCCGGACCGAGCTCGACCAGCTCGCCACCGTCCCCGGAGTCCGCGTCGTCGCGCACTGCTCCCGGGACGCGGCCGAGGAGAGATGGACGGGCCCGCGCGGGCGGATCGGCCGGGAGATCCTCGCCGAGGCGGCCCCCGATGCCTGCGATCGCGAGACCTTCGTGTGCGGCCCGGCTCCGTACATGGACACCGTTCGCCCGCTTCTCGCCGCGGTGGGTGCCCGGAGAGTGCACGAGGAGTCGTTCGTCTTCGGCACCGCGCCCGCAGACCGGGTGGCCAGGCACCGGGCCGAGCAGTCGGTCGTCCCGGTGCCTGGCGCGACGTTCGCGATCGACTTCGCGTCGAACGGCACGCGGGTCGCCTGCGATGCCGCCACCACCGTCCTCGAGGCCGCTGCCGCCGCCGGCCTGCCCGTCCCTTCGTCGTGCGGAGCGGGAATGTGCGGGACGTGCAAGTCGACACTCGTCAGCGGCGAGGTCGACATGCGCCACTCCGGGGGGATCCGTCCGAAGGAGATCGCCGCCGGCAGGTTCCTGCCGTGCTGCTCGACGCCGCTCAGCGACCTCGTCATCGAGCGGTGATCAGCGCAGCACGAATCCCGGTACGAGATCGTCCCGCGGGTCGACCTCGAAGGTGCACGTCGCGACCCGGTGTGCGGTGCCCGTGACGAGCGGGACGACACTGTCGGCAGAGGCCCAGCCGTTTCCACTGTCCCCGAGACCGTCAGCGCCCCCAGTGCCCACTCTGTCCCCGTGGTCGTCACTGCCCTCGAGTTCGGCGAGGACCCTGGCCCGGAACCGCGTGCCGACGATCGATTCGTGGAGCAGCGTCTGCCCCGAGTCGAGTTCGCCCGTCGCGCTCAGCGCCGCGATGCGCGCGGCCGTGCCCGACCCGCAGGGCGAGCGGTCGACCTGACCGTCGGCGAAGACCGTGACATTGCGCTGCCAGACCTCACCATCGACGCTGGTGCCGAGCCGGTTGACGATGATCGTCCCGTAGACACCGCTGAGGCGGTCATCGCTCGGGTGCGCGGTGGCCGGATGCCCGGCGAGAGCGGCCTTGACCTCCCTCCCGAGGGCGATGAGCTCGCCGAGGCGGTCCGGCTCGACCGCGATCCCCAACGCGTCCCCGTCGACGAGTGCGTAGAGCGCCCCGCCCCATGCGAGATCGACGGCGGCCTCTCCCCGTGCTGTCGTCACCGGGAGGCCGGTGGCGACGAGGCGGCTCGGCACATTGACGAAGTCGACCGAGGTGACCCCGCCCGTCTCGTCCGTGTGCACCGCCGCCCGGACCCTGCCCGAGGGGACGTCGATGACGACCTCGGTGATCCCGGAATCGTCGGCCTGAATGAGTCCCGACTCGACCGCCCAGACGCCCAGAGCCATCGTGCCGTGCCCGCACGCGGTGGAGAATCCGTCCTTGTGCCAGAAGAGCACGCCGAAGTCGGCGCCGTCGTCTTCGGGTGGGACGAGGAAGCCGCCGTACATATCGGCGTGCCCGCGCGGTTCGAAGCAGAGGAGCTGCCGCAGCCCGTCGACCTCGGCCGAGCGGGTCGCGAATGCCCGCCGGTCGGCGACGGTGGTCCCGGGGATGTCGACCGGGGGCTCCGGGACGATCCGGAACGGCTCACCGGCCGTGTGATAGTCGACCGTCGTCACGGTGCCCATGTCGCGCGGCCCTCCCCGGTGGTCGTCCGTCCTGCTCATCGACCCACCCCCATCCCGACCCGCAGGCCCTCGAGCACGGCGGCATGGACGTTGCGGGAGGCGACCGCGTCACCGATCCGGTAGAGCGCGAACGAGCCGGTCGCCTCGGCGGATGGATCCGGCTGCGGCTGCCCGCGCACCCACGCATCGAGGTCGATCTCCCCGCGATTGGACGCCCGGTCGCGCAGCTCGAGGTAGATCTCATCGTTGGGCAGCGTCCCGTGATCGACGACGACGGCATCCGTCTCGATCTCCGTTTCGAGGTCCGAGTATTCGCTGGTGAGGACCGCTCGCACCCCGGTGCCGTGCGGCTGCGTCGTCGTCAGGCGCTCGCCGAGGCGGACCTCGACCCCGCATTCGGAGAACGTCCGCAGGTAGGCCGGGGAGTTCATCGACCCGACGTCGATGCCGATCGTCCGCTCCGGGCTGACATAGGTGACGTGCTGGCCGGCGCGGGCGAGCCGTTCGACGGCGTCGAGGGCCGGGTACGCCCCGTGGTCGTCGAAGACGATGACGCGCTGTCGACCGCGGAGGTGATCGTCCATGACGTCCCACACGTCGAACGCGGCGAGGTCACCGGAGTCGGGGATGCCGCCGGTCGCGACGATGACGACGTCGGGGGCGAGCGCCAGTACCGCCTCGGCGTCGGCATAGGTGTTGAGGCGCAGATCGACGCCGTGCTTGCGGCACTGCTCGACCCGCCAGTCGACGATCCCGATGAGGTCGCGACGACGCTCGGACCGGGCGGCGATGCGGACCTGACCGCCGGGCGCGGAATCGGCTTCGAGCAGGGTGACCCGATGCCCGCGGACCGCGGCGACGCGGGCGGCCTCGAGGCCGGCGGGACCGGCGCCGACGATGACGACGTGCTTCGCCTCGGCGACGGAATCCGCGGGCACCTCCTGCGGCAGATCCGCCTCGCGGCCGGTCGCGGGATTGTGGATGCACGTCGCCGATCCGGACGTGTAGATGCTGTCGAGGCACATGTTCGCGCCCACGCACGGGCGGATGTCGTCCTCGCGGTGCTCGGTGATCTTGGCGACGAGGTAGGGGTCGGCCAGCTGTGCCCGGGTCATCCCGACGAGGTCGAGGCAGCCGTCCTCGATCGCGTAGCGCGCGGTCGGGACGTCGGCAATGCGGGCGGCGTGGAGGACGGGGATGTCGATGGCCTTGCGGATCCGGCGGCACGTCTCGAGCCACGGTGCCGAGGGCGTGCCCATCCCGGGGATCGCCTCGGCGAGGACCCGATCGGAGGAGATCGTGCCGACGTTGAGATTGAGGAATCCGAGGCCGTGGGCGGCGTAGGTCTCGAGCACATCGGTCGCCCGGTCCTCGCGCATGCCGTCGTCGCGGAGTTCGTCGACGGCCATCCGGATGCCCACGAGGAAGCCCGCGGGCACGGCGGCGGTGACGGCGTCGATGACGCGCAGCGGGAAGCGCATGAGCGCGTCGAGGTCGCCGCCCCACTCGTCGCTGCGCTCGTTGAGCCAGGACGCGAGGAAGGAGTCGAGGAGGTGACCGGCGTGCATGATCTCGAGGCCGTCGAACCCGGCAGCGGCGACCCGGGCGGCCGCGGCCGCGAAGTCGGCGACGATGCGGTCCATGTCGAAGTCCTCGAGGGCCTTCGTGAACGACCGGTGCGCGGCCTCCCTGGTCCGTGACGGCGAGACGAGCGGCAGCCAGTCCCCGGCGAAGTTCGACGAGCGCATCCCCAGATGCGTCGCCTGGATCATCACCGCGGCACCCTCGGCGTGGCAGTCCTCGGCGATCGCGCGCAGCCAGGGGATCACCTCGTCGGTCGTCAGGTCGATGTTGCCGAACGCGGCCGGCGAGTCCTTCGACACGATCGCGGACCCGCCGATCATCGTCAGCCCGACACCGCCGCGCGCCTTCTCCCGGTGGTAGAGGCGGTAGCGGTCCGTCGGCATGCCGTTCTCGGTGTAGGCGGGCTCGTGCGAGGTCGAGACGATGCGGTTGCGCAGGGTGAGTCCGCCGAGGTCGTACGGCTGGAGCAGCGGGTCGTCCATTCCTCCTCCATCGCAGGAACGGGTTCCGGAGCCGGAGCGGGGTTACCGGGCTGGAACGGATTGTCGGGCTGGTATGGGTTGTCGGGGTCGTGGTTCGCGGTGCTGGAGCGGATTGCGGTGCGGGACTGGTTGCGGTGCCGGTACGGCTTGTCGGGCCGGTACTGATTGTCAGGTAATCGATTACCGACTACCTGTCTTCCATCGTGGATTCTCCGGGCTATGCTGTCAATAGTTCTGGCAGGGGAGGTCGAGAGTTCCGGCAGGGGGAGATGGCATGGACCGAGCGAAGCAGCCCTCGCTGCGCGAGCATGCGCTCTCGATCATCCGCGACGCGATCGCCACGGGTGAGCTCGCCGAGGATCGGATCTATTCGGCCGCCGGGCTCGCGAAGCAGCTCGGCATCTCGCTCAGTCCGGTGCGTGAGGCGATGATGGCGCTCGTCACCGAAGGCACCGTCGAGGCGGTGCCCAACCGCGGCTTCCGCCTCGTCCCGATCACCGAGGCCGACCTCGAGGAGATCATCCGCATCCGCGTCCTCCTCGCCGTGCCGGCGGTGCGGCAGCTGTGCGATCGGCTCGCCGAGGCGGGGCCCGGGTCTGCTGTGGGCGCTGGCGAATTGGATGACGACGTCCCCACGGGGACGGGCGGTGCGGGGTCGGCTGCCGGTGCTGGCGGTTCTGCGGCCGTCGACCTCGAGGGCGCCGACAGGAGAAGCGGTGGCGGTGCGGGTGACACCGTTCCCACGGGGATGAGAGACGGAGTCCCCACGGGGACGGGCGATGCGATCCGCGACGAGCTGCGCCGACTGCGCACCCATGCCGAGGCGACGGTGGCCGCGGCCGTTGCCGGCGACCTCGTCGCGTTCTATACCCATGACCGCCGGTTCCACGAGTCGCTCCTCGCGTTCGGCCTCGGACGCCGTGCCGCGGAGATCAGCCTGCGGCTGCGCGACCAGTCCCGGATCGGCCATCTCTCGACCGTCGACGCAGGACCCAGTGATGCGGAAACCGGCAGCGCGGAATCCAGCGGTGCGGGTGGCGGAGCCGAAGCCCAAGCGACTTCGGGAGCGGGATCCACCGGTGCAGGGGCTAAAGCCGACGCCGCGGCGGACAGTACGAGCGCCTCGGTGACCGGATCCGGCAGCTCACGGTCTGTCGGGAACGTCGCGGTCACCTCGGCGAAGGAGCTCATCGACATCGTCGACCTCATCGAAGCGAACCGGCCCGACGCGGTCGCCGACCTCGTCACCCGCAACCTCTACTTCTTCAGACGCACCGAGGCCTCCGTCTCGGATGCCTCGGAGTGAACGGCACCGCTGGACCTCTCAGCAGACGACATCGCCCCTCCCGCGCTCACTGCGCGGAAGGGGCGATGCTCGATGCCGGTTCGTCGTGACTGGTCAGGGCGGCGAAGTCGGTTCAGACGCAGCCGCGTCGCCTCAGGTCAGATCACTTGCTCGGACTGTGTCACTTCCCGGCGCCGATCGGCATGGTCTCGGGGTCGATGTCGGGATTCTCGTCCTGACCCTTGGCGAGCTCGACGGCCTCTTCATGCGAGGACACCGTCGGGAACGACCCGAGCAGCGGCCGGTGCGCGGATTCGCGCATGAAGAACACGGCGACGAGCGCGATGACCGAGAAGAACATGATGTAGAAGGCCGGCATGTACGAGTTCCCGGTGAGGTCGATGAGTGCCTGGCTGAACAGCGGCGTCGTGCCGCCGAACAGCGAGACGCCGAGGTTGAACGTCAGGCCCATCGCGCCGTAGCGCGACGCCGTCGGGAACAGCGCCGGCAGGGTCGAGGCGAGGCACGCGATGTAGAACGCCGCGGGCAGCGCGACCATGAACAGTGCGATCGTCACCGCCCACATCTCGCCGATCTGCATGACGGCGAAGGCGGGAACGATGAGGACGATCGTCATGCCTGCGGCCAGCCCGAAGACGAACCGGCGGCCGAGCTTGTCGGAGAGCCGACCGATGAGCGGCAGGCAGATCGACATGATGACGAGCACCGGGATGGTGACGACGGCGGCCTGGATGTTCGAGACCTTGACCGTCTCCTCGAGGTAGGTCGGCATGAAGCTCGTCAGCGCGTAGCCCACCGTCTGCGAACCCGCGACGATGGCGATGCCGATGAGGATCTCCTTCCAGAAGTGGCGGATGACGCCGATGAGGCCGTGGCGGGCGAACGGGTCGTCCGCGCTCTTCGTCACCAGGCCCTCCTCCTGGGCGGCCTCGAAGCCGGGAGTCTCCGGGATCTTCAAGCGGAACCAGATGGCGACGACGCCGAGCGGGATGGCGACGAGGAACGGGATCCTCCAACCGCCGTCGACCATCGCGGTCTCGCCCCAGATGCTCGTGGTCACCACGCTCGTGATGGCCACCGTGCCGGCACCGGCGGCGAAGCCGAGGTAGGAGCCGACGTCGAGCCAGGCGGCCCAGTAGCCGCGGGACTTGTCGGGGGCGAACTCGGAGACGTAGGTGGTGGCACCGGCGTACTCGCCGCCGGTGGAGAAGCCCTGGATCATCTTGAGGATGTAGAGGGGGATGATCACCCACAGGCCGACCTGTGCGGCTGTGGGCAGCACGCCGATGAGTGCGGTGGCCGTCGCCATCGTCGCCATGGTGAAGAAGAGGACCTTCTGGCGCCCGATCTTGTCACCGAGCGGTCCGAGCACCATGCCGCCGAGCGGGCGGACGAGGAAGGACACGGCGAATCCGAGCAGCGTGACGAGCAGTCCCATCTGCGGATCCATGCCCTCGGTGAAGACGGCGGTCATCGTCACGGCGAGGTAGCCGTAGACGCCGAAGTCGAACCATTCCATGAAGTTGCCGACGGTCGTGCCGCCGATCGCGGTGCGGATGGACTTCGGCTCGACGACGATGCAGTCGTCGGCTTCCAAGCGCTTCTTCTTCGTCGACCGCCGCTTGATGCGGAAGGGCTTTCTGCTCTCCGCGCTCGGTTCGGTGTGGCCGGATGTCATTGCTGATTCCTCACGTTGACTGAGATGAAAACGCCGCGGCAGCGGCCGGCGGCGTCAAGGCAATGGAGTTCATCTTTGCGCTGGGCGCAAGCACTGTCAACAGCAATTGTGAACCAGATCACGCACAGCACCGGCCGCCCGATGCGGATTTCGCACCCGCGCTTCGGTGCTCTCATGCGGCAAGCGGCGCTGTGGCGCCGCGGAGATCGCCGTGATCCTATTCACGTGCGAATCGTGACGGGGGTCACATCGCGAAACGGATGATTCCGTCAGGGAATCCTGCCGCGGTTCCGGCTCCCGAAGAGTGGGAAGGCTCTTCCGCCGAGGTGGTCGCGCGGTCGACGACGACGGCGCGCACTCAGGGACTCCCGCCCCGGCGTGCGCGCCGTCAATGTGGTGGATGCTGTCGGCGTCAGACCTCGTGAATCTGTGGTTGCCGTCAGTTCTCGTGAGTGTGCGAGGGAACGACGACCCGGAAGTTCGCGAGCTCGGGGTCGACGCTGCCGCGCACGTGTCCCGAAGGGCTGGCTGCGACCGCCTGCAGGAAGTCGATCGTCTCCTGGGTGATCTCCTCGCCGGGCAGGACGTTGGGAATGCCGGGAGGATACGCGGCCAGCGAGCTCACGCTGATCCGGCCGGCCGCCTCGGCGGCGGAGACGACCTCGGACTCAGCGAAGAACGCGTCGCGCGGAAGCATGACGAGGTCGCCTGCCGTCGGCAGCGGCGGGATCTCGACCGGAGCGTCGTCGGCGGACGCGGGTGCCGCACCCTGCTCGATCGTCCCGACGACCTCAGCGTCCGCCTCGGCGAGGACGTCTGCCTCGGCGTTCTCCAGGCGCAGCTGCTCGAGGGCGTCGAGGAGACGGCTGATGTCCGGGGACTTGCCGAGTCCGATGAGCGCGACGAGGGTCGTGGCCGTGGCCATCTCGGCGAAGATCCCGAAGTCCTCGGCCAGGCGCTTGCGGACGGTGTGCCCGTCGAAGCCGGTCGCGGTGATGTCGATGGGCAGGCGGAACGGGTCGATGTCGACGACGTCCGGGGAGCTGAGGAAGTCGGCCGAGAGCAGCCGGTAGTGCCCCGACCCCTCGATCTGGGCGCGGGCGTGCCGGATGTTCGTGAGCGACTCCGCGATCGCGTCCTGGGAGTTGACGAGATCGCGGCGGGCGATGTCGATCGAGGCCATGAGGTGCGCGTTCTCGCTCGTCGAGGCCGTCATCATGAACGCGCGGGCGAGTGCCGGTTCGAGGCGGTCGGCGAACTCGGTGTCGCCGAGGTGGAGGAGCGCGGACTGCGTGAACGAGCCGGCGAGCTTGTGGGTGCTCATGATGACGACGTCGGCGCCGAGCGTGACCGGGGAGGCAGGAAGGTCGGGGTGGAAGCCGAAGTGCGCACCCCAGGCCGCGTCGACGATGAGGATCGCGCCGGCCTCGTGGGCCACCTCGGCGAGGGCTGCGACGTCCGCGACCGCACCGAAGTAGCTCGGGGTGACGAGGTAGACGGCCGTGACCGTCTCCGGGTGGCTGCGGATCGCGTGGCGCAGCGAATCGGGGGTGACGCCGTGGGCGATGCCGTTGACCTCATCGACGTTGGGCGAGACGAAGCGCGGATTGATTCCGGCGAGGACGATGCCGTCGATGAAGCTCGAATGGGCGCTGCGCTGCGTGACGACGCCCGAGCCGAGGGTGCCGATGGCCAGCGCCGCCATCCGGTTGCCCTGTGAGGAGCCGTTGGTGAGGAACCACGTGCGGCGGGCTCCCCATGCCTCGGCGGCGAGCTCGAGGGCCTCGTCCTTCGGGGTGTCGACGCCGAGGTCGATGCCATCGAAGAGCGGCGGGATGTCGAGGGCGAGCACGTTCTCGCCGAAGAAGTCGGCCTGACCTGCGGAGATGCCGTCACCGTTGCCGCCGTGACCGGGAGTCTGGAGAAGCAGGGGATTGCGGGCGGCGGCCTTCGCGAGAGCGTCGGCGTACGGGGCGTGAGTGCGCGCGCGACCATCCTCGTGGGGGGTCGCGGGCACGGCGGAGTCCTGGTGCACGGTCATGCCTTCAGGGTAGGGAATGAGGGCCTTGGGGAGAATAGCAAGTTTCCTCGCCTACTCTATAGACAGTATTGAACTCATCGAGGGAGAGCTATGGAAGTTCTGGACACTCGCGGGCTCGTCGCGCTCCGCGCCGTCGCCGATGCCGGATCGGTCGCGGCAGCGGCGACGCGGCTCGACTGGAGCCAGCCGACCGTCAACCATCACCTCGCGAATCTCGAACGCACGCTCGGGGCGACCCTCATCGAGCGCACCTCCCGCGGTTCGCATCCGACGACCGTCGGCAGCCTCGTCGTCACTCGGGCGGTGGAGATCCTCGGTCTCGCCGACCGCCTCGTCGACGAGGTGGCGCTGTGGCGGGATTCGCAGGCGGTGCCGGTGAAGATCGGGGCCGTGCCCACGGTCGGCGAGCGTGTCATCCCGCTGCTTCACCACGAGCTGCAGAAGCGTCCGCGGTGGCAGGTCGCCGATGATGCGTCGGCCACGGTGCTCGGGGCTGCGCTCGACGTCACGATGGACGAGCATGCGAAGCTCGTCTCCCGGCTCGAGGCCGGCGACCTCGACCTTGCGCTCCTCGTCTCCACCGACGTCGACAAGGTGTGGATCCCGCCGAGCCTCACGGCGAAGAAGCTCTACTCCGAGCAGCTCTTCCTCTGCGTGCCCAAGGCCGTGGGGCCCGTGCCGATCGATCCGCACGGGCTGCCCGACTTCGCGGCGCTCGTCACGCAGTCGTGGGCGTTCAGCATCGACCCCGGTGACGCCATCGACGAGGTGATCCGCGCGTTCTGCCTGGCCGCGGGCTTCGAACCCCGGGTGGGGATGCGGATGGACGACTACGCGGCGATCAACAGGATGATCGCCGCGGGCCTGGCGATCGCGATGATCCCCGAGTCCTCACTGCCCACCGACCCCGAGATCGAGATCGTGCCGATGCCCCTGTCGGCCGCCCGCCGGGACGTCCTCCTCGTCTCCCGGGCACCGCAGCTCGGCCCGCGGCAGAAGTCCGCGCGGCACGATCCGATCGTCGCCGCCCATTCCGCTGCAGTCGCCGAGGTGGTCGCCGACGTCCGCACCGTCACCGCGGTCTGGAGGTAGGCAGGCGGGCTGTGTGGACCGCAGTCTGCGGCCCGCGGCGCTGGTCGGTCGGAGCGCCTCGGCGAGGTGGGCCTCAGTGCGGCTGCCAGGCGTCTTCGATCGCGACTCTGTCCGTGATCTCCGGGGGCAGGGTCTTGACCGCGAGGTCGGCCATCGTCACCTTCTCGAGGACATCGCGCAGGGCGAAGCGGGCGGCGACCCACACCTGTTGGAGGCATTCGGCGGCGTCGTCGTATTCGACGGCCTCGGGCCGCTGGCCGTAGATGGAGACGAGAGGGCCGTCGACGGCGCGGATGACATCGGCGGCGGTCACCTCGGCGGCTGGGCGGGAGAACCGCCACCCTCCGGACTTCCCGCGGACGGAGACGAGGATCCCCGCGCGACGCAGGTCGGCGAGGATCGACTGGAGGAAGCCTTTGGGTATGTCCTGCCGGCGTCCGAGCTCGTCGGCGCTGATGGGATCGCCGTCAACAGCGCCCGCGATCTCGATGAGCGCGCGCAGGGCGTAGTCGGATTTCGTCGTGACCCGCATCCCGATATGCTACCGCGCACGGCGGTTCGGTAGCACCCCGTCGTGCCGTCTGAGGGTGCGGAATACGACGGGCGCAGTGCGCTGGTGTCGGGCTGTCTCACGTTGGCGCGGACACTGCAGCCTCGCGGGTCGTGCTGACCCGCGAGGCTGTCCGTGACCCGTGGCTGGCTGGCCCGAGGCTGGTTGGCCCATGCCTGGCTGAACTGAGCCTGGCTGAACTGAGCCTGACTGATCCGCGCCCGGCTGACCTCGGGGTGGGGTCGGCGGGTGTGGTCTCAGGCCTCGGCGCCGACGGGTTCGGCAGCGGCCTCCGCGCGACGGGTCCTGCGCTCGAGCCGGACGACGTGGATGAGCAGGGAGATCCACCCGAGTGCCAGCGCCGCGAGGATCGTCGAGACCACGGGGGTCGACGCACCGAGGGCGAGGGAGATCGTCCGAGCGTTCGTGAGGATGATGATGCCGCCGGCCGCGATCGCGAGGACCTTGGCCGGGAGGATCTTCACGAGCCACGCCGCGAAGGGTGCGGCGATGATGCCGCCGACGAGCAGAGCGCCTGCGATCGACCACTCGATGCCCTGGGAGCCGAGGGCGAAGAGGAAGCCGAGCGACCCGCCGACGGCGACGACGAATTCGCTCGTGTCGATCGAGCCGACGACCTTGCGGGGCTCGAGGCGTCCCGAGGACAGGAGAGTCGTCGTGCCGACCGGGCCCCAGCCTCCGCCGCCGATCGCGTCGAGTGCGCCGCCGACGAGTCCGATGGGAACGAGCAGACCCTTGCCGGGGCGGCCCTTGAATGTCGGGCGGGCGCCGCCGAGGGCGAGGAAGCGCCAGATGACGTAGACGCCGAGAGCGAGCAGCAGACCGGAGATCCACGGGGTGGCGGCGTCGCCGTTGAGACCGGCGAGGAACGTCGCACCCGCGAAGGCGCCGACGAAGCCGGGGACCGCGAGGATGAGGACGGTGCGCCAGTCGACGTTGCCGAACTTGTGGTGGGAGATGCCGGAGACGAGCGAGGTGCCGATCTCGGAGAAGTGCACGGCCGCCGAGGCGGTCGCCGGGGCGATGCCGGTGGCCAGCAGCAGGGTCGTCGACGTCACGCCGTACGCCATGCCGAGGGATCCGTCGATGAGCTGGGCGATGAGCCCGACGATGCCTAAGACGATGAGCTGCCTCATGGTGGCCGCCTCTCCGTTGTGCGAAGCTGAGTGAGATTGTTGAGCAGTTTCACGTGCCTCCCACACAATACTCATTAAGTTGAGTGAATTACTACACTATGAACTTCTGTGACGGGGTGAGGCGGCAGACGAAGCGGGTGAGTGAGTCGCAGATGCGTGTGACGGGGCGAACTGCGGTGCGCACCGCGGGGCGAAACAGCGCTGCGCACCGCGCGTGCTCTCGACGGGACGTAAGGCGGGCGACGACAAGGCGCCGGTTCTGCGCCGCATCCATGGCGATCCCCGTGTTCTGCGCCAGGTCCATGGTGAAATTCGCGTCCAGATCACCATGAATCCGGCGCGCAATCGCCATGAACGCGGCGCACATTGCTCAACTATCGCCGCGACCCGCGACTCGGCGCCGCGACTCGGCGCTGCGACGCCGACAACGACCCGCGCCGCATGCGACCTGAAGTCGGCCCCGGTGCCACCCGAGGCAGGGACTTCCGGACGCAGAGTGTCGATTTCGGACTCGATCATCGACACTCTGCGTCCGGAGAACGACGACGCGGGCACAGGAGTCGTCGGGACGGCGCGTAACTGTCGGTTCACCGCGTATCTGTCGTGACACTGCGTCGGTGGGCGGGGTGGTTGGGGGTGCAGCCCCGTGCCGCGACGGGTTGATTCCCCTCAGTCGAAGGGCTGCGAGGACCGCGAGGACTGCGGGGCGTGGGCCTGTTCGGTCACGCGGAGGACGTCGAGGTCGACCTGCCCGTCGATGCCCGCGACGTTCGCGAAGTAGTGGACCTGCCACATCGTCCACTCGCCGCCGGGCCGGACGAAGAAGTTCGTCACCCACTGCGGGCGGTCGGCCAGCGTCCCGATCGAGTAGTCGGAGGTGAAGGAGCCGCGCGCATAGACGAGGAGCTCGCGGCCCCACGCCTCCTCGACGATGCGCCGGAAGTCCTCGAGCTCGGCGTCCACCGCCTCCTGCGGCGGTCGCTCCTGACAGGCGCCGATGAGTTCGAGGTCGATCGCCGGCGCCAGCGCCTCGGGTTCGGGCGGGGCGGCAGCGAGGAAGTTCTCGGCCTGCTCGGCACCGGGGGAGCAGAGGGTGAAGAAGTGATAGGCGCCGCGGCGCACGCCGGCGGTCGCGGAATCCGTCCAGTTCGCGGCGAATCGGGGGTCGACGTAGTCGTTGCCCTCCGTGGCCTTGATCATCGCCGCGGCGATGTCGTCGGAGGCCACTGCCCTCCAGTCGATGACGCCCTGGTGGTTGGAGACGTCGATCGCGTGGACCTCACCGGGCTCGAGCGCGGGCCGGGTGTTCGGCACCCACGCGAACCACCAGACGGCCACAGCGAGGACAGCGACGACGACGGCGGTCGCCGTGAGGGGAAGCGGACGGCGCCAGCGCGGGGTGCGGTCTCGGCGGGGTGCGGTCACACGACCAAATCTACCCGGCGGCCCCCTCCACCTCGCGGACGATCGGCAGCTCGCACGTCGTCGGCGCGTGCTGCCGGTACCCGGAGAGGAACTCGCCGAGGCGGTCGATCGATTCGGTGAGCACGTCGACCGACGGCAGTGTGACGAGCCGGAAGTGATCGGGCCGCGACCAGTTGAAAGCGGTGCCGTGCGAGACGAGGATCTTCTGCTCGCGCAGCAGGTCGAGAGCGAACTGCTCGTCGTCGGTGATCCCGAACTTCTCCGTGTCGAGCTTCGCGAAGAGGTAGAGCGCCCCGTCGGCGCGTTCGGCGCTGACGCCGTCGATCGAGTTGAGGCCCTCATGGGCGACGGTCATCTGCTCGCCGAGGCGGCCGGTCGGCAGGACGAGATCCTCGATCGACTGCTTGCCGCCGAGGGCCGCCTGGATCGCGTGCTGGGCGGGCACGTTCGCGCACATCCGCATGTTCGCGAGCAGGGTGATGCCCTCGATGTAGCTCTTCGCCTCGGACAGCGGTCCGGTGATCGCGAGCCACCCCGCCCGGTAGCCGGCGATCCGGTAGGCCTTCGACAGCCCCGAGTAGGTCAGGCACAGCACATCGTCGCCGGTCAGGGTCGCCATGTTGATCATCTCGACGCCGTTGTAGGTGATCTTCTCGTAGATCTCGTCGGCGAAGACGATGAGGTGGTGGCGGCGGGCGATGTCGGCGATCGCGGCCAGCGTCTCCCGCGGGTAGACCGCACCGGTCGGGTTGTTCGGGTTGATGACGACGATGCCGCGCGTGCGCTCGGTGATCTTCGACTCGAGATCCTCGAGGTCGGGCAGCCAGCCGTTCTCGTCGTCGCAGAGGTAGTGCTTCGGGGTGCCCCCGGACAGCGCCACCGAGGCGGTCCACAGCGGGTAGTCGGGACTGGGCACGAGGATCTCATCGCCGGGATTGCACAGGGCCTGCAGCGAGAGCGTGATGAGCTCGCTCACCCCGTTGCCGAGGAAGACCTCCCGCGTGTCGAGGTTCGTGATCCCCTTCGACTCGTAGTGCTGGACGACGGCTCGGCGCCCGGAGAGGATGCCCCGCGACTCCGAGTAGCCCTGCGCGACGGGCAGGTGGCCGACGATGTCCTGGACGATCGTCTCAGGCGCTTCGAAGCCGAACGGTGCAGGGTTGCCGATGTTGAGCTTGAGGATCGTGTGTCCCGCTGCCTCCATCGCCTCCGCCTCTTCGAGGACAGGACCCCGAATGTCATAGAGGACATTGGCCAGCTTCGACGACTGCCTGAACATGTGTGCCTTTCTCCAGCGACTTCTGCCACTTCCACGCTAGGGCCCGGACCTGAGTGCTTCCGACCAGACAGAGGCGCGTTTCGAACACCTTTGTCCGCGCCGACGGACCGAAGTGCAGACCTTTGGGCAGCCGCTCGCGCTGTCCGAGCGGACCCCGCGTCCCGGCTCCCGGCAGGCGACTAAGCTGAGTAACGTGTCCGATCCTGCACCGCGCCGCCGCGGCCGTCCGCCGAAGTCCTCGCGCGGCGACGCCCGCCAGGCGATCGCGAAGGCCGCGGCCGACGAGTTCTCCGACCGTGGGTACGATGCGACGTCGATGCGCGGCATCGCCCGCCGCGCCGGCGTCGATCCGGCGCTCGTCCACCATTATTTCGAGTCGAAGGCAGCCCTCTTCGCCGAGGCGGTGAGGCTGCCCGTGCGCCCCGACCGGATCGTCCGGCGCGCGCTCGACGCCCCGCTCGACCGCCTCGGCGAATCGATCGCCGGCACGGTGCTCACCGCCTGGGAGGATCCGAGGATCAGGCCGATCGGCATCACCCTGCTCAAATCCGTCATCGGCGGATCCGCGGCCGGCAGCCTGCTGCGGCAGTTCATGGTCCGCGAGCTCGGGTCGGCGATCACCGGCAAGCTCACCGCCGAGGGCATCGAATCCGCCGAGGCGGAGCTGCGGTCCTCGCTCGTGCTCAGTCAGATGGCCGGCGTGCTCATCATCCGCCACGTCGTCGCGCTCGAACCGCTCGCCTCGGCGCCGCTGCCGGAGGTCATCGCCCGGACCTCGCTGTCCGTGCAGCGGCACATCGACGGGAACACGCAGGTCAGCGACCCGGACCCGGGCGACGACCGTCCCAGCGACTGACCCTTCTACGGCCGTGCGGCGAACAGCGCGTCGTCGCGGAAGGCGGCTCGCGCTCGCCTGAGCGCGTCGATTCCGGACAGATTCCCCTTGACGCCTCCGACGAAGAGGCGTCTAATTCATCGTATGATGAATAATGTCATCGAGACCCGCGGCCTCACGGTCCGGCGCGGACGCACGACGGTCCTCGACCGGCTCGATCTCGACGTGCCGTCGGGCGCGATCGTCGGACTGCTCGGGCCCAGCGGCAGCGGAAAGACGACCCTCATGCGCGCGATCGTCGGCATGCAGATCACCCGCGGCGGCACCGTAACCGTGCTCGGTCGGCCCGCCGGGACGCGGGCGCTGCGGCATCGGGTGGGCTACATGACCCAGCAGGCGAGCATCTACGACGATCTCACCGTCGAGCAGAACCTCCGCTACTTCGCGCGGATCGTCGGCGCCCCGGCCGCGGATGCCGCCCGCGTCATCGAGCGCACGGGCCTGACCGGGCAGACGCGTCAGCTGGCGCGCACGCTCTCGGGCGGGCAGGCCAACCGCGTCTCCCTTGCCGCGGCGATGCTCGGCACCCCCGACCTCCTCATCCTCGACGAACCGACCGTCGGCCTCGACCCCGTCCTCCGCGCCGACCTCTGGGACATCTTCCGCCGGCTCGTCGACGACGGGGCGACGATCCTCGTCTCGAGCCACGTCATGGACGAGGCGACCCGGTGCGATCGGCTCCTCCTCATGCGCGACGGCCGCATCATCGCCGACACCACCCCACCCGAGCTCCTCGCCGCGACGGGAGCCGAGACCGCCGAGGACGCCTTCCTCACGATCATCGAACGCGATCGCACGGGAGGCCACCGCCTCCTCGGCGCAGGTCCGGACGGAGGCACGCGATGACGGCCCGGCGCACGTTCGCCACCGCCGGTCGCGTCCTCCTCCAGATCGGCCACGACCCGCGCACGATCGCGCTCCTCCTCGTCGTGCCGAGCCTCCTCATCGGCCTCGTCGCGTGGATCTTCGACGAGACCGAGGTCTTCGCCGACATCGGCCCGGCGATGCTCGCGCTCTTCCCGTTCATCGTCATGTTCCTCGTCACGAGCATCTCCACCCTGCGCGAGCGCCGCAGCGGCACGCTGGAGCGGCTGCTGTCGATGCCGCTCGGCAAGGGCGACTTCATCCTCGGCTACACGCTCGCGTTCGGTCTGCTCGCCATCGTGCAGACGGCGATCGCCGGGACCTACGCGATCTGGGTGTGCGGACTCGAGATCGAGGGGTCGATGGTCCTGCTCTTCGTCGTCGCGATCGCCGATGCCCTCCTCGGCACCGCGCTCGGCCTGCTCGCCAGCGCCTTCGCGCGCACCGAGTTCCAGGTCGTTCAGTTCATGCCCGTGCTCGTCTTCCCGCAGATCCTCCTCGGCGGGATCTTCCTCGCCCGGGACCGGCTGCCGGAGGTGCTCGAGACCATCGGCGACTGGCTGCCGCTGTCGCACGCGATCGACGCGCTCACCGCCGTCGCCACGGGATCCGAGGACGCCGACTGGGTGTGGCTGCGGATCCTCTTCATCGGCTGCTGGATCGTCGGTGCGATCGTCGTCGGCTCGCTCACGCTGCGCCGGCGGACCCCGTAACTGCGCGCAACTCCGCAGGTGTGTGCTCAGGAGGCGCTGACTCCGCGGCTGTGCGCTCAGGCCCGCTTGCGGTCGGAGGCGAGCATCCCGAAGACGAGAGTGTCCGTCCATTCGCCCTTCGACCACCAGTCGCTGCGCAGGTGGGCTTCGCGTGTCATGCCGATGCGCTCGGCCAGCTTCGCCGAGGCGGTGTTCCGGGCATCCATCTGCGCGACGACCCGGCGCAGCTGCGCGTCGTCGAAGGCATGGTTGAGCACGGCGAGCGCCGCCTCGGAGGCGAAGCCGTGGCCACCGGCGGCGGGGTTGAGCACCCAGCCGACCTCCGCCTTCGTCTCGTCCGCGGAGTCGAGCCAGATCGCGATGTCGCCGATGACGGTCGAACCCGCGAAGTCCTCATGATCGTCGTCGGTCTCGATGACGAGGGCGAGTGCCTTCGCCTCCCCGCCCAGCCCCGTACGGGGGATCCGCTTGCCGATCTCGGTCCGCGCCACCTCGGCGGTCCAGGGGTCGCAGAGAAGGAACCGCGAGACGTCCTCGCGCGCGTAGATCGGCAGCAGCGCCTCGGCGTCGGAGGGCCGGTAGGTGCGCAGGCGCAGCCGTGCGGTGCGGACGGTGAGCGCAGGGTCGGTCATGTCGTCTACCGAACCACGCCGCCACCCCCGGGTCAAGGTGCGCACAGACGGTGCCGCAGGGCGGAAACGCGAACGGCACGGTCGTCGACCCTCGGCACGGTGGGGAACCCGTGCCGCTGGTCGATGACCGTGCCGTTCGGAGAGGCGTGAGCCGAATCGGCTCACGCCGGACTTGGCGTCAGTGCTGCTCGCGTCAGCGCGGCCCGCTGCTCAGATGTTGATGAGCTTGCGGCGCTGGGCGTAGCGGACGAGGGCGGTGCCGCCGATGATCGCCGCGACGCCGAAGAAGATCGCCGCGCCGATCTCGACACCGGTGCGCGGGAGGGTGCCTCCGCCCTTGCCGGCGAGTCCGGGGCCCTGGTCGCCGCCGGAGGAGCCGTTGCCCTCACCGCCGCCCGAGCCGCTGTTGCCACCACCGGCGCCACCGGCGCCGTTCTCATCGGAGTTCCCGTTCGACTCATCGCCGCCGGCATCCGCACCGCCGGCATCGGCCGAGCCGTTCGACTCGTCCCCACCGGCGTCCGCGGATCCCTCGGAGGTGCCGCTCGAGTCATCGGAACCGGCGGGGTCGTCACCCGGGTCGCCGGGCACCTCGGCGTCGGGGTCGAGGCCGAGCCCGTCGAGGATCGTGAAGTGCGTGTCCGTCTGGTCGGTGAGTCCGACGACGTTCGCGGCTCCGGGGCCGTAGGCGGCGATGCGCACCTGCGAGCCGGTGTGGCTCTGCGAGTTGCCCTCTTCGGCGGTGCCGTACGCGACGGTCATCGGGCTGCCGTCCTTCGTCTCCAGCGTGCGGCTCAGGCCCGGCGTCGTCGATCCCGTCTCGACGATCTGGCTCGTGTGAGCGTGGTCGGCGGTCGTGATGACGAGCGTCTCACCGTCCTGCTTCGCGAAGTCGAGGGCCGCGGTGACGGCCTCGTTGAGGTCGACGGTCTCACCGATCTGACCGCACGGGTTCGCCGCGTGGTTCTGCTTGTCGATGCTCGCGCCCTCGACCTGGAGGAAGAAGCCCTTGTCGTTGTCGAGGAGGTCGACGGCCTTCGTCGTCAGCGCCTCGAGGCTGGGCACGGCGGAGGTGCGCTCGGGGTTGTCGGTGCACTGCGCGGCCGGTTCGCTGCCGCCGGTGCGGGTGGCCAGCGGGCCTTCCCAGCGGACGGGGAAATTGCCCTCGGAGAAGAGGCCGAGGACGGGGGCGTCCTGGTTCGCCTCGGTCACCGAATCGAGTGAGGACGCGTCGTCGACGAGCTGGTAGCCGCGCTCCTCGGCCTGCTGGCGCAGGGTCTTGCCCTCCCAGTCGCCGGCCTTCGCGGTCTGCTCGAAGGAGGCCGAGCCGCCGCCGAGGGTGACATCGGCGCGTGTGTCGAGGATCTGCTCGCTGATCGACCCGAGCCCGCCGTTCTCGAGGGCGGCCTCGGAGCAGTCCTGGCTCGTCTCCTCGGGGCCGTAGCAGCCGCGGGCGGAGATGTGCGAGGCCTGCGCGGCCGGAGTCGCATCCTGGATCTCAGAGGTCGAGACGTTTCCGGTCTTCAGGCCGTTCGCCCGGGCGATCTCGACGAGGGTCTTCTCCGGGGTGCCGTTGCGGTCGATGCCGAGCGCGCCGTTGTACGTCTTCACGCCCGAGGCCCAGCCGGTGGCGCTCGCCGCGGAGTCGGTGACGTAGTTGGGCTTGCCGGTCTCCTGGTCGACCGCGTACGTCGTGTAGCTGCCGGTCAGCGGCAGTTCGTCGATGCCGGAAAAGCGGCCGTTCGCGCCCTCGGCGTAGTTGCGGGCGACGGTGATCTCCGAATCGCCCATGCCGTCTCCGATGAGGAGGATGACGTTCTTCGCCCCGGCGTCCTCGATCGATTTCCGGATCGAGTCGGTCATGTCGCCGTCGAGCTGGCGGGCACCGCCGGGTTCGTCGATGCCGGCCGCCGCGGCGGGGGCGGCGACGCCGAAGAGTGCGAGGCTGAGCGCGCCGGTTGCTGCTGCGAGACGCAGAGTTCTCCTGGCCATGGTTGTCCTTTCGGATCGTGGTGCGCGATTGCGCGGATCTGCCATTCCAACCTACTCAGGGAACTCGCAGACTGGATTGATCCGGGATGAAGGGCGCGTGAATTGCCCTGTCACATGACCACCATGCGGACGACCGGCGACGTGCTCACGACCGGCCGAGCGCCTGCTTCCACGACACCTTCGGGCCCGACCTCAGGATCGACTGCTCGAAGATCCGGGTGGCCAGCAGCAGGGCGAGCAGCGTCGTGACCACGAGGATCGCCAGGGACACGAGCGGCTCCCACCAGGCGGTCGTGCCCATGAACACCCGCATCGGAACCGCGACGGCCGCGGAGAACGGAATGTAGCTGAGCACCGCCATGATCGCCTCGTTGTCGGAGAAGAGGACGACGCCCATGTAGGGCAGGAGGATGAGCATCATGATCGGCGTGCTCGTCGACCCGAGGTCCTCCGACCGGGAGACCATCGACGCGGCAGCCGCGTAGAGCGCGGCGATCATGACGAAGCCGACGACGAAGAGGGGGATGAACCACGCGATCGGGTCGGCGAGACGACCGAGGACGAGGTCGTTGCCGCTGATCGCGGCGCCGACGAGCACCGCGACCGCGGTGAGCGCGACCTGCGCGAACGCGAGCACCGAGCACGCGATGACCTTGCCGAACATGATCGCCCGCGCCGAGGTGGAGGCGAGCAGGATCTCGACGATCCGCGACTGCTTCTCCTCGACGACCGATGAGGCGATCGTCATCCCGAACGTCATCGCCGAGGAGAGGAAGATCAGCCCGAGGCCGAGCCCGATGAAGCGCGTGAGCGCCGGATCCGGGGCATTCGGGTCGAGGATGTCGACGGTCGGGGTGAGGCTGAGCGCGCCGCTCAGCGACTCGGGCGCCGCCCGCAGGGCGATGATCGTCGTCCCGGTCGGCGAGTCGGCGGAGTCGACGACGGCCGCGGTGACCTCTTCGCTGCGCACGAGCTCCTCGGCCTCCTCGGTGCTGCCGACGACGACCGGTTCGATGCCGTCGATGCCGGCCACGGAATCCGCCGAGGTGACCGCCACCTTGTCCGTCGAGGCGAACAGTGAGGGCAGCGACCCGGAGACGGCGACGACCGCGCCGAAGAGGATGACGCCGAGCAGAGTGGAGACGACGAAGGCCTTCGACCTCAGCCGGACCATGATCTCGCGTTCGATGACGAGACCGATCGCCGTGGTGAAGCTCGCCCGGGTCGTCGTCACCGGTGTCGAGAGATGGGTTCCGGGAATGGGCTGGTGTGCGCTCATGCCTGCGTGACCTCCTGGAAGAGACGGTTGAGGGGAACGGAATGGGGGGCGAACGCGCGCACGGACGACAGGGTCATCGCCTGCCGGAGGACCGCCTCGGCGGCATCCCCGTCAGGGGCGGAGAACCGCACCCACGTACCGTCGAACTCGGCGACGGCGACGTCGGGAAGGTCCCGGACCCATGCGAGATCCGCATCGGCCTCGAGGATCCACTCCGGGCGGCTGCGCTGACGGCGCAGCTCGTCGGCGGTGCCGGTCGCGACGAGGCGGCCCTGGTTGATGATGACGAGATCGTCGACGAGGCGTTCGACGAGGTCGAGCTGATGACTCGAGAAGAGGACGGGAGCACCGGTGTCGGCGAAGTCGGTGAGCACGTCGAGGGTGCGTTCGACGGCGATCGGGTCGAGACCGGAGAACGGCTCGTCGAGGACGAGCGCGCGGGGGCGGTGGATGAGGGCTGCGGCGATCTGCACCTTCTGCTGGTTGCCGAGGCTGACGGATTCGAGCGTGTCCGTCGGCTTGCCGCCCAGCTCGAGCCGCTCGAGGAGTTCGAGGCCGCGGCGCTTCGCCGAATGCCGGCTGAGGCCGTGGAAGCGGGCGAGGTAGACGAGCTGATCGATGATCGGCATCTTCGGGTAGAGCCCGCGCTCCTCGGGCATGTATCCGATGGTGCTGCGGTCGGCGGCGGTGATCGGCCGGCCGTCGACGGTGATGCGACCGGCATCGGCGGCGAGGACGCCGAGGAGGATCCGCATCGTCGTCGTCTTGCCCGAGCCGTTCGCACCGACGAAACCGGTCATCCGGCCGTCGCCGATGGTGAACGAGAGGTCGTGGAGGACCTTCTTGTCGCCGAAGCTGCGTGCGATGTTCTCTAGCGTGATCATGTCTCCACGCTATGCGGGGACACGGTTCCCGCGGCTCAGCCGAACGGGCGAGATCCGCCTCCTGCTGCCGGGGGAGCGGTCGCCCTGCGGTGCGGCGAACCGGTCAGTCCCGCGGCTCAGGCGGTTCGGGTTGGGCCTGCTCGATGAGGAGGCAGGCGAGGTTGACGGAGCGGTCGATGTCGACGTCGTCCAACGGCGGGGAGTGGGGGATGAGCGAGCGCATGAGGAACGCGCCGACGAAGGTCTCCATGAGGGCGTCGAGGTCGACGGCGTCGACGACGATCGCGTCGCGCGCGGCTGCACGGTCGAGGATCTCGGTGAGCACCGCCATCCGCTGCGGGAGGAAGCCCTTGACGAAGGCATCGGCCGCCTCGGCGGGGCCGTCGTGCATGTGGGCGAGCCACGCGGGCATCGCCGCGCGGACGAACGGATCGTTGAAGATCGCCGCCTGCTGGGATTGGAAGGCGCGGAGGTCGCCGGCGAGAGTGCCGGTGGGCTCCGGGGTGTCGAGTGGGTGCCGCCGATCGACGAGCGCGGGGATGAGGTCGGCGACGCTGGCGAAGCGGCGATAGAACGCGGGTTTGCTCGTCCCGGCGGCGGCGACGATCGCTGCGATGGTCGCGGAGCCGTAGCCCTCTTCGATGATGATCTGCGCCGCGGCATCGAGGATGCTGAGGTCGATCGAATCGTCGCGTGGCCGACCGGAGAATCGATTGGTGCTGATGTCGATCATCCTTCACATCGGTCGTGCGGTCGCAGAATTCGCTCTGACTGTAGCAGAGGAGAGGGGTGGGGTTGCCGGTTCTTTATCATTCCGTTACGCTACGTAACGAGCGGTGGCATACCATCCGCTCACCCCTCATGAGCAGTGCTCGTGATCCATCCCCAATGGACGTGGAGGCAGCGGCGCTGTGGACAGCAGCGCCCTGCTCCGTCCGTGGGGTGAGGTGCCCCGTCGGAGGTGGCGCCGCGAGGGATGAGGCGCCGAGGTGGTCACGTCGTCGGCGCGGACTCCCCGACGCGGACGACACCGTTCTCATACGCCCAGATGACAGCGTGCGTGCGGTCGCGGATGCCGAGTTTGGCGAGCAGGTTCGACACGTGCGTCTTCACCGTGGCCTCGCCGAGGTGGAGCTGACCGGCGATCTCGGCATTGCTCAGGCCCGTGGCGAGGAGGCGGAGGACCTCCTGTTCGCGCTCGGTGAGGAGATCGAGCGCGGGCGAGGGCTGCGCGGATGCGGCCGGGGAGCTCACCGAGCGTTCGATGACGCGGCGCGTGACCTCGGGGGAGAGCAGGCCGTCCCCGCTGGCCAGGGCCTTGACAGCGTCGATGAGCTGTTCGGCTTCGGCGGTCTTGAGGAGGAAGCCGCCGGCTCCTGCGGCGAGCGCTTCGAAGAGGAAGTCGTCGCGATCGAAGGTCGTGAGCATGAGGACGGCGCTGCCGGTGTCGCGCCGGACGATCTCCGCAGTGGCGGCGAGGCCGTCCATCACCGGCATCTGGACGTCCATGCAGATGACGTCGGGTGTGAGCTCGATGGCGCGGTCGATTGCGATCTGCCCGTTCTGGGCTTCGCCGACGACGGCGATCCCGTCCTCGGATTCGAGGATCGTGCGGAAGCCGGTGCGGACCATCGACTGGTGTCGACGAGGAGGACTCTGATCATGCGTGCCGTGCCTTTGCGCTCGGAGGTGCGGGTGTCCCTGACGGTGCGGTGGATTCCGGGGAGGCGTGCGCCGAGGCGGCGCGGTCCGTGGTCTCGGCCGCAGGCATTTGGTCTGCCATCGGTGAGGGAGAAGTCTCTGGCGTCGCAGTCGATGACGCGGTCGCCGCGGTCGATGGAGAGGTCTCGGGTGCCGTCGCCGCTGTCGCGGGCGAATCCGGGCGCGTGTAGGGGATGCGGGCGCGGACGAGCCAACCGCCGCGTGACTTCGGGCCCGCGTCGAGGGTGCCGCCGAGGGCGCTCATCCGCTCGCGCATCCCGACGATGCCGAGCCCTGTGCCCTGCGACCGGCCGGTGCCATCGGACCGTCCGGTGCCATGCGACTGCCCGGGTGACTGCCCCGTGCCGAGTGACGGATTGGCGCGCTCGCCGGTCGGGGAGGTGTCGCTGACCTCGACCTCGAGGTCGCTCGGGCCGTAGCGGAGACGCACCACCACCTCGGCGCCGGGGCCCGCGTAGCGCTTGGAGTTCGTCAGGGATTCCTGGATCACCCGGTAGACCGAGAGCTCGGTGATGGCGGTGAGCGGATGCGGTGTCCCGTACGTCGCGACGTCGAGGTGCTGCCCGCTGCGGCGCGCGTCGGCATAGAGGTCGGGCAGGTCGTCGAGTCCGGGGGTGCCGCTCGTCCGGTTCGCCGCAGCGGTCGCGGAGCTCGTGTCGCGCAGGGTGTAGACGAGGGTGCGGAGCTCGTCGACGGTCTCCCGGGTCGACGCCTCGATGGTCTGCAGCGACTCCCGAGCGCGGTCGGGGTTCCTCTCCAGGCTGCGCCGGGCGGCCGCGGCGTGGATGCCGACTCCCGCGATGTGATGGGCGACGCCGTCGTGGAGTTCGCGGGCGATGCGGACGCGTTCGAGGTCGAGCGCCTGGTCGGCGAGCTGCTGCTCCTGCCGGCGCACCTCGTCGTTGGCGGCGCGGAGTTCGCCGACGAGGTGCCGCTGGGTCCAGGCGCGGTCGCCGAACATCCATGCCCCGCCGAAGAAGAGGAGGTTGATGAGGAACGTGATGCCGGAGTTCGCCGCGTACTGCAGGACGGTGAGCTCACCGAGGCCGGAGAGCTGAACGACGGCAGCGCCGATGAGCGAGGCGAAGATCGCGATGCAGAGCAGGAGCCGCGACATGAACGCGGCCTGGCGGTTGCTCTGCCAGGCCCCGATCGAATAGACGGCGAGGAAGAGGGTGATCTGCGAGACGCCCGGCTCCATCATCCCCAGGAACTGGGCGGCGATGTAGAGGGCGGAGACCACCCACGCGACGAGGCTCGGATGCGTGCGCCGGAAGACCAGGGGCAGCGGCACGATGAGGGAGGCCAGGCAGGACGCCCACAGCGGAACCTTGAACGGCCAGAAACCGCCGGCGTTGTAGAGGGCGGCGAAGACGGCCGAGCCGATGCCGAGTGCGGCCACGAGGTACCAGTCCCGGGCTCGCGGTCGCCTCTCCGCGGCGGTGATCGGCTCTGCCATTCCTCCAGCTTAATCAGAGGGAGGTCGCCGGGGACATCCCTCGGAGAGCTGATTCGCCTCCGCCGCACGGGGGAGGGGCAGTGCTCACTCCCGTGAGTCGCGGCGAGAGACGACGAGCCATACGGCCCCGGCGAGCGGTGGGAGGAAGAACGCGATGCGCACTGCCGGCGGGATCTCGATCTGGGTGACGTTGTAGGCGGCGACAGCGAACCCGAGGGTCGTCAGCACGGCGGCCGACCACCAGCCGAAGCGCGACCGCTCGAGAGGGCGCACGGCGAGGAAGGCGAGTGCGACGAGCAGTCCGGTGCCGGCGATCGCGAAGAGGTAGGTCAGTGTCAGCGACGACGCCTCCTCGAGGCTGACCCCGGATGACGTGGGGTACTGGTAGGAGCTGAGCAGTGCGGGGCGGATCTGTCCGGCCGAGACGATCGTCGCAGCGATCGCCGCTGCGCTGGCGAATCCACCGATGAGCGCGACGGTGCGGGTCCGAGTCATGATGACCTCCGAGGTCGGGAGACATGATTGAGACATTATGTATCAATCGCGTGATGCTAGATTAAAGAGACACTATGTCTCATGTCAAGGAGGATCGCATGCCGCGCGCTCACCGATCGGTCGAGGAGACTCGCACACTGGTCGCCGAGGCGATCGTCGACTACGTCGCCCATCACGGCATCGCGGTGTGGCCCGAGATTCCGATGGAGCGCATCCTCGAATCCGCCGGCGTCTCGCGCGCCTCCGCCTATCGCATCTGGCCGGGCAGATCGGCCTTCGGAACGTTCGCGCTCGAGCAGTGCGTCGCCGGTCATGCGATGGCGACGCTCGATGAGCAGCGGGCGCTCGCCCTTGCTCGCGAAGTGCTCGGTGAAGCACCCACGGGGACCGCGTCACGAGTCGACAGCGCCGCGCGCTTCATCGCGCGCGCCGCGGAGGAAGAGCTCGATCTGCTGCTGAGCTCGGATCGGTGGCGAGCCTTCGTCCGGTTCCAGGCGGTGGCACTCGACGCGCCGACGCCCGAGATCCAGGAGCTGCTCGACCGCATCGACACCGAGGATGCGGCCCGGCTCCACGCGGTCTATGCGTCGGTGGCCGAGGTGTGGGGTCTCGCGCCGGTCATCGCCGGTGGGACCTCGGCGATCGCCGAGGCGGCTCTGCTGCTCGCGCGCAGCGCCGTGGCGAGGATCGTCGCCGGTCGCAGCGAGGGACGGCTGCGGTCGACGTATGCGACCGCTCTGGCGGCGCTGGTCCGCGGCTCCTTCCGCGAAGTCCCGCAGGGCGCGGTCGACCTCGAACGACTGACGGCGAGCTGAACCACGATCTTGTCTGGGGGCGACCGCGGCCTCAGCCCTCAGAGCTCGACGGCGACGACGGGATCGGTCGTCGGCTGCGGGGAGCCGCCTTCGGGTTCGACGGTGATGCCGAAGAGATTGCCGGCGGCGAAGTCGCTGCCGTCGATGTTCTCGGCGTCGCCGACCATGAGGCCCACGCTCTTCGGCCCGTCGTCGCCGATCACCCACATCTGCAGGGATGTGCCTTCGGCCGGGGTGACATCGCGCGAGGTCACATGGATGAGCTGTTCGGTCTCGGAGGACACGACGGTGACCGAACCGCCCGCGGCGAGATCGGCCGTCGTCGTCCTCAGGTCCGGGGCGTCCATGAGCCGCGCCGTCTCATCGAGTCGCTGCTGCGTCTCCGCCAGGGTCGCCTCGAGTTCGTTCTGCCGCTGCTGCATCTGCCAGGCGCTGATGCCGAATCCGCAGACGACGATGAGAGCGGCCGCTGCGGCCGCCCAGGGCAGCCAGCTCCGCTTCCGCCGTCGTGCGGCGAGATCGATGGGCTCCTCGGCACGAGACGCCGCGCCGCCGGCCCGAGTGCTGGGGGAGGAATCGGAGTCAGCGGCCGCGGTTCGGTCAGCTGCCTCGGTGGGCCCGGTGTCAGCGGTACGGTCTCCCGCCTCGGCGAGGATCCGCTCGTCACGGGACGGGGCATCGGTTCCGGCTGAGTCGCTGTCCGGACCCGCCGGGGCGGCGGTGTCCGGCGCCGCACTCCCCTGGGGGAGACTCTCCTGGGAGAGGTGGTCGGGCAGGGAGAGGATCGCGTTCTTCGTCTCCTCGCTCACGGCTGCCGGAGCGTCGGAGGCGGCCATGAAGGCGGCGGTCTCACCGTAGGCGGCGACTTCGGCCTGGAACTCGGGGTCGGTGTCGGCCAGCGCCTGCGCCTCGACGAGCTCATCGTCGCTCAGTCCGCCCAGCGCCAAGCCGACGGCCAGGTAGTCACGATCGGCGCTCATCGGCTCGCCTCCAATTCTTCGCGCATCTTCCTCATGCCGTCTCGGATTCTCGATTTGATCGTGCCCAACGGGACCTTGAGAGTCTCGGAGATCTGCGCATGGGTCATTCCCTGATAGAAGGCCATGACGATCGGTCTCGCCTGATCGTCGGGCAGGAGCTTGAGGGCGGCGACGGTGCGGTCGGACTCCGCCCTGTCGATGACGGTCTGCTCGACCTGTTCCCCGACCTCGGCCGCCGACCGCAGTCCGTCGGCGACATCCCGGTCACGGGAGGACTGGACGCTGCGGACGCAGTCGATGCCGCGTCGCCGTGCCATCGTCACGAGCCATGCCCGCCCGCTGCCGCGCTGCGGATCGAAGCTGCCGGCCCTCGCCCACACTTCGGCGAAGCACTCCTGGAGCACCTCCTCGGCGAGCGATCGGCTCATCACGATCCGCACGATCACCGCCATGAGGATGGTCGACTGCGTGGCGAAGAGCTCTTCGAAGGCGCGACGGTCACCGGCGGCCACCTGGATGAGCAGCTGCCCACAGGGGTCCGTCTGCGCGTGCGCCTCACCGTCTGCCCGCATCGTCCGACCGGGCGGCGATGCCCCGGGATCATGGGAAGTCATGATTACATCATGTCATCCTCGCCGAGGTGGTGCTCACCTCAGGTCGGGTTGTGCGGGGACGACGGTGACTGAGCCAGCGGGGCGGGGCGTCGAGGGGAGTGCCGGGATCGCGTGCTGCCGAGAAAGCATGCTGCCAGGGACCGGCCCGAGACCACTCGAGCCAGGCCCCTGGCAGCACACCGCCTCAGCGGTCCCCGATCACTTCGGGGGCATGAGCACGCTGTCGACCATGTAGACCGTCGCGTTCGCGGTCTTCACGCCGCCGCACACGAGCTTCGCGTCGCCGAACGTGAGGTCGTCGCCGCTGCCTTCGATCGTCACGGTCGAGCCCTCGACGGTCTCCTGGTCACCGGCAACCTCGTCCGGTGAGAGCTGGCCGGGGATGACGTGGTAGGTGAGCACCTTCGTCAGCTCATCGGCGTTGCCCGCCACCGCGTCGAGGTCCTCCTTCGGGATCTTCTCGAAGGCCTCGTTCGTCGGTGCGATCACCGTGAACTCGTCACCGTTGAGAGTGTCAACGAGGTTGACATCGGGGTTGAGCTCACCCGAGACGGCCGAGGTCAGGGTCGAGAGCATCGGGTTGTTCGAGGCAGCCGTGGCCACCGGGTCCTGGGCCATGCCCTCGACCGAGCCGGCACCATCGGGGTTCTGCTCGGCGTAGGCCGCGCAGCCGGGTCCGACGAGCTCTTCACCGGCCATGGCCGACGAATCCGATGCCGGAGCGGAGCTCTCGGAGGATTCGCTCGACTGGGTCTCCGAGCCGCCCGACTCCGTGTCGCCGCCGGAGCTTCCGCAGCCCGACAGTGCGAGGATGCCGATTGCACCGGCCGAGAGGAGGGTGGCAGTGCGAGTGCGCAGTGTTTTCATCGTTCTACTCCTTGTTTCTCCGTTTTCACGGTCGTGCTCTGGTCGACACAGCCTGGTGTGTCCTGCTGTGTTACTGGGGGTTCGCAGCGACCGAGGTTCCGGATGGGTGATCGGACGGGTTTTTCTCCTCTTTTCCGGATCTTCTTCGCCGGATCCCGCAGCCGGAGGCAGAGAACACCGAGGTGACGGGGGAGGAATGCGGGTGTGGGGCGGGGCTGCGCGTTCGGGCGAATCCCGGGCACGGCCGGCTCACTCGACGGTGAACTGGATGCGGTGGTGACCGGTCGCGGAGTTCGGGATGGCTTCGCGGCGCTCAGCGGTCTGGACGGTGCCGTCCTTGTCGACGGCGCGCACCGTGACGCTGTGGAGGCCCGACCGGACGTCGTCGAACTCGGCCCGCCACTGCCGCCATGTGTCGACGGTCGCCTCGGCGCCGAGTTCGGCCTCCGTCCAGTCGCCGTTGTCGAGGCGCACCTCGACGCGGTCGATGCCGCGGGTCTGCGCCCAGGCGCTGCCGCCGACGGTGATGGTCCCGGCGGGGAGTTTCGCCAGGGGACGGGGCACATCGATGCGGGAGGCGACGAGGATCGGCGCCTTCGCGTCCCATCCGCGCTGCGTCCAGTACGCCTCCTTCTCGTCGAATCGGGTGACCTCGAGTTCGGTCACCCACTTCGTCGCCGACACGAAGCCGTAGAGACCGGCGACGACGAGTCGGGCCGGGAAGCCGTGCACGGGGGTGAGCGGCTCGCCGTTCATTCCGACGGCGAGCAGCGCGTCCCGGTCATCGAGCATCGCCTCGAGCGGCGTCGACGCGGTGAAGCCGTCATGGGAGTGGGAGAGCACCATGTCGGCGTCCGGGCTCGGCCCCGCACGGCGCAGCAGCTCCCGGACGGGGTAGCCCAACCACGTGGCATTGCCGACGAGGTCCCCGCCGACGGGGTTCGAGACGCACGTCAGCGTCGTGTGCTGCTCCTGCAGGGGCAGCGCGAGGAGCTCGTCCATCGTGATCGTCACCTCTTGGTCGACCATCCCGCGGATCGTCAGCGACCAGTCCTGCGGGTCGATCGTCGGTGGGGCGAGGACGGTGTCGATGCGGTAGAAGTCCTTCTGCGCGGTGACGAACGGGCGGATGCCCTCGACGTCGAGGCTCGCCCCCGCGGGGATCGGTCCCGCCGTCCGGGCGGCGCGGGGGAGGACGAGGTTCGCCGCCGAGGCGGCCGCCTCCCTGGTCAGGGCGACAATCGATTGGCCCGTCGCCACCCCGACGCGCCGACGGCCGCCGCGATCCCGGTGAGCGCGAGGAAGCGCCGCCGTGAACCGGCCCGCTGTGCGCGGTCGGCGGGGGAGTCCCGGGTGAGCAGCGGGGTGCGCGCGGCAGTGGTCGATGCCTGCGCCTGTGCTGCCGTGGCCTGTGCGGCCCAGCGCAGGCCGACCCACAGCACCACGACCCCGGCGGCCAGCCCGACGAGGGTGGGAACGACGTCGATGAGCGTCGAACCCGTCCGGGTGAGGACGGCACCGGCGGGCACGAGGCCGGCGACGATGAACGCGGCCAGCGCCACCCGTGGTCGCGTCCCGCCGAGCCAGCCGATGAGGGCGCCGAGGATGAGGGCACCGAGCGCGACGGTGGCGACGAGGACGATCTTGTCATTGGCGCCGAAGAGCGCGATGACGGGTTTGATGACGCTCGTCGGGGTGAGCGGGATGATCGCCTGCCCGAGGACGAGCAGCGGCGCCGAGGTCGGTCCGATGAGCCGGGCGACGAGGTCGGCGAGGCCGAAGAGGAGGAGCGTCGCGGCGACGCCGACGAGGATGGAGCGCAGACGGAGTCTCATGTGGGGGATTCGGAGCGGAGGGACCGGCAGATGGTCCGGCCGCGCGTCCGCAATTCGCGAAACGTTCAGCCGGGCGTCTCCCTGCTGTCGTAGCATGGATTGATGACTGAGAATCCCGGATACGCCGAGCCGCAGGCGCGCCCCGCCGACTCGGACGACGAACCCAAAGGCCCCAACGCACCGATCTACACCGCTCGGGTGGAGAACCTCGGCGGCACGTCGGGAGAAGTGCGCGTCGAAGACGGTCCGACTCTCGCCACCGCCCCGACCTCGCACACGGAGCTCGGCAGCAACCCCGAGCAGTTCCTCGCGATGGCGTGGAGCACCTGCCTCGGCGAGACCCTCAAGGTCGTCCTCGCCGTCAACGAGGTCGACGCCCTGTCACGGGTGCGCTGCGAGGTCGACCTCCACAAGGAGAAGTCCGGCGGCTTCTACTTCGTGCCCCGCGCCTTCATCTCCGTCGAGGGAGTCTCCGACGCGGATGCGGAGAAGTACGCCGCCCGCGCCCACGCCCGCTGTCCCATCTCGAAGCTCCTCAAGGGGATGGGCACCCCGGTCGTCGAGATCGAGGACTACAAGAACCCCGACAACTTCCAGCTCAGCTGAGGCACCGCAGCCGGGACAGATGAGCGCATCGACCGTGCGCCTCCGCGATGAGCGGGGGCGCACGGTCGCGTGCTACCGGGCGCGCACCTCGGCGACGATGCCGGCGATGGCCTCGGCCGCCTCGGCGGGACGGATGAGCCACCGCAGATGCGAGGAGTCGAGCGTGATCACCCGGTAGGGATTGTCCGGGGTGAGGGCATCGCCCTCCCGGATGAGGCGGTCCTGCATCGGCAGGGGAATCGATCGATCCTCGCCGAGGCGGATGAACGTCCGCGGAATCGTGCCCCAGGTGTCCGCCTGGGCGCGGTCGTCCGGGCCGCCGGCGTCGAGGTTCTCGTCGGGCTGGAACGTGCCGACGAAGGTGAGGAACTCGTCGGCCGTGGCGTCGGCGCAGAAGAGGGCCTTGAGCGAGGCGAGCTGTTCGCCGGTGGCGCCGCGGAAGTTGCAGCGCAGGGCACCGAGCTGCCCCGGATCGCCGACGAGGAGGGACGCGAGGACGCCGGCATCGACGTCGGCCATCTCCGGTTCGGCGTTGTAGGCGGCGGCCTCGAGGTCGACCGGGGCCCACGCCGAGGTGTAGACGAGGTGGTCGAGCAGCTCGGGGTGCGCATTGCCCAGGGCGGTCAGGGCGATTCCGCCTCGGCTGTGGGCGAGGGCGATGACGGGTCCGGTGTCGCGGAGGCGGCCGATCGCCTCGGCGAGATGGGCGACGGTGTCGGCCAGGCTCACCCCGGCCATCGCACTCGGGGCAGTGGCCAGCGCCCCAAGATCCTGCGGGGGCTGATACCCGTCGGGGATGACGGCGGAGAAGCCGTGGCCCGGCAGGTCGAGCGCGGCCGAGCGGACCCCGTGGGCGGCGAGTTCGGCCTGGAGCGGGGCGAACGTCAGCGAGTTCGCGAACGCGCCGTGGATGAGGACGACAGTGGGTTCGGACATGCACTCACCCTAGCGGCACACGGTAGTGCGCAGGCGGGACGTGGTCTGACGCCACCGCGGCGGGGGCTCACGCAGGCCGAGTGCGTCGGTGGCGGAATGCGGAGCGCCCGGCCCGCATTACAGTGGGGGCGACAGTGATTGGGAGAGCAGAGGAGAGGTCATGTCATTCACGGAGACCGTGCTGCTGGTGCTCGACCTCCTCGGCACATTCGTCTTCGCAATCTCCGGTGTGCTGCTCGCGGCACGCCGCGGCTACGACATCACCGGCGGCCTCGTCCTCGGTCTGCTCGCGGGAATCGGCGGCGGCATGATCCGCGACATCCTCCTCGACCGCGTGCCCAATGCGCTCGCCCACCCGATCTACCTCGCCCCGCCGCTGCTCGCGACCCTGCTCATCTACCTCATCGGGCAGCGCACGCTGCGCGCCCGGATCTGGATCATCGTCTTCGACGCGCTCGGCATGGGGCTCTTCAGCCTCACGGGCACGGCGATCGCGCTCGAAGCCGGCGCCCAGGCGCCCGTCGCGCTCCTCATGGGCGCGCTGACCGCGTGCGGTGGCGGACTCCTGCGCGATGTCGTCGCGAACGAGGATCCCGCGATCTTCCGCGGCACCGACCTCTACCTCATTCCCGCCCTCTTCGGTTCGGGGCTGACGATCCTCGCCGATCGGCTCGGTCTCCTCGGCGGCGTCACCTCGGTGCTCATCGCGGCGTTCGCCTTCGGGTTCAGGATGCTCGCGTGGAGACTGCAGTGGCGGGTGCCGCAGCCGATGCGCCAGTGGTCGCTGCGCGCCAGGGACGGGCAGTCGCGGCGCAAGCGCCTGCCCGCGGTGTTCCGCCGCCCCGACTGAGCCCGCGGTCGCGGTGGACACGCTGCGGACGGGGGCTGTGCCGGTGACCTGCGCGGTCGTTGGGCCGGTCGTCCCGGACTCGGTCGCTGATGCGGTCAGAGGATCGGCGCCGAGGAGGCCGACGACGTCATGGCGAGCACGGCCCTGGCGATCTCCTCGATGATCTCCTGGGATTCCGGTGTCGCCTCGGCGGCGCTGACCTGTCCGCGTTCGATCTCCTTGAGTCGGGTCGCCACCTCGGCGTTCCACGGCATCCGCGGCTGGAGCTGGACGTAGACCTGAGCCGCGGAGATGAGCGCGATGATCGCAGCGGTGCGCGCATCCGGAGCCCGGCCGTCGTCGAGGACGGCGGTGACACGGTCGCGGAGGGCCGCCTCGGCGCGCACATCGAGCGTCGGCCACCGGGTCGTCGGGAGCACGCCGAGGACCTTCTTCGTCTCGCGGAGGATGATGCCCTTCGCGGCCAAGCGGTCGAGCACGGGCTGGCGGACGTCGAGGTCGAGACCCGAGATGAGGCCGTACGCGGAGTGCTCGCGCGTGCCCATCGCCCGCAGCGCCTCGGCGAGGATCGGATCGATCTGCGGGTCGGGGGTCGTGCGCTTCGCATGGATGAGGGTGCCGCCGACCCGGCGATGCGAATGGACCTCGAGGCGGCCGGTGAGCGCGAGTTCGGCGAGGACGGCGCCGGGCAGGACGCAGTGGAGGACCTTCGAGCCGGCGATCGCGCTGCCGTCATCGGCCAGGAGCAGGAGCATGAGCTCTTCGACGATGAGCAGTTCGTCTTCCATGGGGCGCCCCTCCCGCTGCGGTGATTCCAGGGTAGGCGATGGGATGCGGTCTCGCCCAGGGGTCGTCGGGTCGCCGGGGCCGGGGATACGTGAGTCTGTGGGTCCGGGGACGGCAGGTCGCCGGGACCGTGACTTGCGGGTCACTGGGTCCGTGACTTGCGGGTCACTGGGTCCGTGACTTGCGGGTCACGGCGTCCGAGGATTGTGGACGGCCGGTTGCCCACCTGCGAAGATGATCGCATGAGCAGCCATTGGACCGAAGATCCCCAGCCCCTTCTGCGCGTCGACGAGGGCTTCCGCCTCGCCGATGTCGATCCGGAGGCGACCCCCGGCTACGAAGGCGACAAGAAGACCGGTCAGAAGGAGCTCGCGGCGACCGCAGCGCAGCTCGATGACCTGCAGGAACGCCTGTTCGCCGCCCATCACGACGCGGAGACGGGCCCTGCCGTGCTCCTCGTGCTCCAGGCGATGGACACGGCGGGCAAGGGCGGGATCGTCCGTCACGTCGTCGGGTCCGTCGACCCGCAGGGCGTCGAGCTCGCGGCGTTCAAGAAGCCCACCGACGAGGAGCTCGAGCACGACTTCCTCTGGCGCATCCGTCCGCATGTGCCGGGGCCGGGGATGATCGGCGTCTTCGACCGCTCGCACTATGAGGACGTGCTCATCGGCAAGGTCCGTGAGCTCGCCGATGCCGAGGAGATCGAGCGCCGCTACCAGGCGATCAACGACTTCGAGGCCGAACTCGCCGCGGCGGGCGTCATCGTCATCAAGGTCATGCTCCACATCTCACCCGACGAGCAGCGCGACCGCCTCCTCGAGCGCCTCGACCGGCCCGACAAGTACTGGAAGTACAACACCGGCGACGTCGACGAACGACTCCTCTGGCCCGAGTACATGCAGGCCTACCAGGATGTCTTCGACCGCACCTCGACCGAGGTCGCGCCCTGGCACGTCGTTCCCGCCAACCGCAAGTGGTACGCCCGCCTGGCCGTGCAGCGCCTCATCCTCGATGCCCTCGAGCGCATCGACCCGCAGTGGCCGCCGGCCGACTTCGACATCGAGGTCGAGAAGAAGCGCCTCCTCGCAAGCTGAGGCGGGTGAGCGCCCCCGCGCAGGTCAGTCGCGGCGGACGCTGTAGCTCACGGGAGTCGCGTGCTCGACAGTGCGCGAGACCGTGCAGTACTTGTCGTGGGAGAGTCCGACGAGCTTCTCGATCTGCGCATCCGCACGGCGGCCCGCCTCATCATCGGGGAACGCGAGGTCGAAGTCGAGGTGGACGTTCTCGAGCCGGTTGGCGCCGTCCTCGACGATCTTGTCGGCGCTCGCCCGGACGTCGAACCGTTCAGCGTCGGTGTGACGGCTCGTCACGGTGTCGACGTCGATCGATGAGCATCCGGCCACCGCCGCCAGCAGCAGTTCGACGGGGGTCATGAGCCCGTCACCGCGACCGAATTCGATGCTCGCGCCGTTCGGGGCAGTGGCGCGGTAGTGGTTGGGGGCGATGCGGGTCAGTTCGATGCTGCGCTTGTCTTCGCTCATGGTCCCATCATGGCAGAGGCAGAGGCAGAGGCAGAGGCAGAGGCAGACGACGGTCTACTCCCTCGCCGACCGCCGGTCAGGCGGGGTCGCGCCGTGTCACCGGGTGCCGAAGTCGATGTCGGCGGATTCCTTCACCGCGGCGGTGCGACCGGGTCCCGATTCGAATCCCCAGTAGAGGTTCGTGTGGGAGACGACCATCTCCGGCTCTGGCGCGCCCCATGCGGTGAGGTCCTCGGTGGTGTGCGCGTCGGAGACGAGGGTGACGTCGTAGCCGCGCGAGAACCCGCCGTGGATCGTCGAGCGCACGCACGCATCCGACTGTGCGCCGGTGACGACGAGGTGGCCGATGTCGCGGCTGGCCAACACGTCCTCGAAGTCGGTCTCCTCGAAGGTGTTGCCGTGGGTCTTCTCGACGATCGCCTCACCGTCGGCGGGAGCGAGCGCGTCGACGATCTGCCACTGCGGGGAGTCGACCGGCATTTCGTCCGAGCTGTGCCGGACCCACACCACCTCGGTGCCGGCATCGCGCGCCCGGTCCACGAGACCCGAGATCGTGTCGATCACCTCGGGGGCCTTCCACGATTCGGCCATCACGCCGTTCTGCACGTCGATGACGATCAGAGCGGAGTCCGGCCGGTCCGCGGGGCGGGCGGGAGCGGGGGTGGATGCTGAGTCAGCAATCATGTGATCCTCCTCGATCCCTTCGATGATCTGCCAGTTCGGCTCGCCGGTCAAGGGCGGTTCCCGAACTCAGCCGAGGTTGGCGGAGGGACTGCGGCGGGCCGCGATGAACGAGCGGATGCCGAGGATGATGTAGATGATGAGGAGGACGAACGTGATCGTGCTGACGATGACGGCGGCCGGGCGCTCGGCGGTGCCGGCGAAGAGGGCGCCGAGCTGCAGGACGTTCATGAACGTGCCGATGACGCCGAGGAGGGCGACGACGAGCGCGATGTGGATCCCGATCTTCGGGCGGCGGATGCCGATGACACCGCAGATCGCGATGACGAGACCGAGGAACGCGGGGATGAGCGCGGTCACGCTGGCCATGGCGGTGGCGAACCACGCGATGACTCCGAGGACGATGAGGACGATTCCGAGGCCGATCGTGATCTTCGGCATGAGCAGACTCCTTGGTCAGGTGCGCTGTGTGCGCAGATGTGCGTCCGTGGACCAGCCTAGTGGGGGTGGTTCCGCGACGTGAACGATCCCCTAGTGTGGGACGCGGGCGCTCGCGAGATGGAATGCCGGGTTGTCCCCACGGTCGGCCTGTCCGGCTGGTGGAGTCGGCCGCGTCCGACTGGCATGATCGGGCGGTGCAGTCCGACTGGAGCGATAGGGCAGAGAGGAGAGCGCCGAGGTGATCGAGACCCGCGCTGTCGCGTTCACTCCGATCAAGGGAACTCGGCACAGCGTCCAACCGGACGCCGAGTTCGATGCGCACGGTCCGCTCGGCGATCGTCGCTTCTGCCTCATCGATGCCGTCCGCGGGCGGGTTCTGCGGACCGTGCAGCATCCGTCGCTGCTCTCCGTCGTCGCACGCCTGCAGGGTTCTCAGCTTTCGGTGACGCTGCCCGACGGCACCACGGTCGCCGAAGCGCCTCAACTCTCCGGTGAGACGCTGACCTGCGATTACTGGGGACGCTCCGTCGAACTCTGTCTGACGACCGGCGCCCACAGCGAGCTGCTCTCCGACCACCTCGGACAGGCGGTGCACCTGGCTCAGGCCCCGCGCGGAGCGATCGTCTTCGGACAGCCGCTGACAATCGTCGCCACAGCCTCAATCGCCGAAGTGGCCGACAGTGCGGAGGAGAACGGCACCGGGACAGCCGGGCATGCTGCGGTGGCCGACGGTGAACGGGCTCGGACGATCGGTGATACCGCAGTGGCTGATCTCTTCCACCGCTTCCGGGCGACGCTTCTCGTCGAGACCGACGAGCCGTTCGTCGAGGAGACGTGGCTGGGGAGGGTGATGACCGTGCGCGGGGCGGTCGACGGGCTGCGGGTGCGGATCGAGGGACCGGTGCCGCGCTGTGCGGTCATCGATTTCGATCCGATGACCGGGGAGCGCACCGGCCGTCTGCTGCGGACGCTTGCCGCGACGAGGGCGACGAACCGTGTGGGCGAGCCCTTCTTCGGCGTCTACGCCGAGGTGGTCCAGCACTCCGGATGCTGAGGGACTCGGCGCAGAGCGGCCGAGCGATGTGTTGTCGAGCGCAGAGCGGCCGAGCACTGTATTGCCGAGTGCCCTGAGGGTTGCTGAGATCCGTCGCTCGCGGCCTCAGGTGACCGCGCCGCGAACCTGATACTCGGGGGTGTCCCACAGGCGGTTGTCGAGGATGTCGCGCAGCGCTTCGACGGTGTCCCACACGTCGGTGAAGCCGAGGTAGAGCGGGGTGAGGCCGAAGCGGAGGATCGAGGGCTCTCGGTAGTCGCCGATGATGCCGCGGTCGATGAGCGCGCTCATGATCGCGAATCCCTCCTCGTGGGCGATCGAGACCTGCGAACCGCGGTGCGCATGGTCGCGCGGGGTGACGATCTCGACCGAGTGCGCGGCCAAGCGCTGCTCGACGAGGTCGATGAAGAGGTCGCTGAGTTCGAGCGACTTCGCCCGCACCGCGCTCATGTCCGCGCGCGCGGCCACGTCGAGCCCCACCTCGGCGACGGACATCGACACGATGCCCTGCGTGCCGGTGAGGAAACGGCGGATCCCGTCGGCGGGGGCGTAGTCCGGGCTCATCTCGAACGGCTTCGCGTGACTCCACCACCCCGACAGCGGCTGGGCGAACCGGTTCTGCAGGTCCTCGGACACCCAGATGAAGGCCGGGGACCCGGGGCCGCCGTTGAGGAACTTGTACGTGCATCCGACGGCCATGTCGGCGCCGTCGCCGGCGAGGTCGATGGGCAGGGCGCCGGCCGAATGGCACAGATCCCAGATCGCCAGGGCGCCGCCGGCATGGATCGCCTCGGTCGTCGACCGCATGTCGAATAGCCGGCCGGTGCGGTAGTTGACGTGGGTGAGGACGACGAGGGCCACCTCGTCGCTCATCGACTGGGGGAAGCCCGCGGTCACCTCGGCGTCGTCGACGAGGCGCACTTCGTACCCGTCGTCGAGCTGCTCGGCGAGGCCCTGGAGCATGTAGATGTCGGAGGGGAAGTTCTCCCGCTGGGTGAGGATGATCCGGCGGTCGGGGGCGTCCTCGCGCTGGATGCGCAGCGCCGCCGAGGCGGCCTTGAAGAGATTGATCGACGTCGTGTCCGTGACGACCGTGCTGCCGGCACCGCCGCCGACGAGGCCGGAGACCTTCTCGCCGAGTGCGGCCGGCATCTCGAACCAGCCCGCGGTGTTCCACGAGCGGATGAGGCCGGTGCCCCATTCCTCGGCGATGACCTCCTGCGCCCGCTCGGCAGCGCCGCGCGGACGTGCGCCCAGCGAATTGCCGTCGAGGTAGATCGTGCCCTCGTCGATGATGAAGTCGTCGCGGAAGCCGCGCAGTGGGTCAGCGGCGTCGCGGCGTTCGCAGGCGGCGCGGTCGATCTCGGTCATCGAGGGTCCTTCCTTCGCAGGTCCGTCACAGTCGGGCGGCGACGACGGTGACTCGTCGGGTCGCCTTCCCATCGTGCCAAAGATGCGAGAAGATCGATGCGGAAGTGAACGATCGACGGAAAACCTCAAGGAGAACGGTGAATCATTCGAGTCTCATCGCCGATCACCGTGCCGAACCCGGTGCACCCCTGGCCGCGACCGACCTCGCGATCCTCCGCGAGCTCAGCGCCGATGCCCGGATCTCGAACAAGGTGCTCGCCGAGCGGGTGGGACTCGCGCCCTCGACGTGCTCGGGCCGGGTGAGCGCTCTGCGCCGGCGCGGGGTCATCAGGGGCTTCCACGCCGACATCGACTGGGAGGCGCTCGGTCTCACGGTCTTCGGAATGGTCTCCGTGCGGATGACACCGGTCGGACGCGCCGCGATCGCCTCGGTCATCGCCCGTCTGCTCGACGTGCCCGAGACCCTCGAGGTCTTCCAGGTCTCCGGCGAGCGCGACCTCCTCGTCCACATCGCCGCGAGCCACCCCCGCGGTCTCCACACGTTCATCGAGGAGCATCTCTCGGACACGACGATCGCGCACACGCAGACGAGCCTCGTCTTCGGCCATCACCGCGGGTGAGCTCGCCCGCCGAGGTGAGGTCGGGCAACCCGCACCCGCCGAGGCGGGCGCATGCAGCCGTGACCGTTGACTCGGCGTCGGCGACCGGTGAGGATGAGGTGCGGCACCGCACCCACGCGATCACCCCACTGCGAAGGAGCAGTCATGTCCCAGATCTTCGTCAACCTGCCCACCCTCGACCTCGAACGGGCGAAGGCCTTCTACTCGGCGCTCGGCACGCAGATCGTCCCCGAGTTCTCCGACGACAACGCCGCGTGCGTGAAGTGGGACGACGCGATCTTCTTCATGATCCTCACCAAGGAGTATCTGCAGACCTTCACCGACAAGCCGATCGCCGATCCGCACTCCGTGGCGCAGGTGATGACCGCGCTCTCCCGGGACTCCCGGGCCGATGTCGATGCGATGCGCACCGCGATCCTCGAAGCAGGTGGCGGAGAGAACCGCCCACCGACGGATCACGGGTTCATGTACGGCATCAGCATGACCGATCCGGACGGGAACATCCTCGAATTCATGTGGATGGACCCGGCTGCCGCCGAGGCGGGACCGGAGGCGTTCGCGCAGACGGAGGCGACGGCCGATCAGCCTCTGTGAGCCGCGAGGACCTCGAGCACCGCGTCGCCGTAGCGTTCGAGCTTCTTCAGTCCGACACCGCTGACCTGGCCGAGGCTCTCAAAAGATGTCGGTTTGGCCTCGACGATGCCGTAGATCGTCGCGTCGGGGAAGATGACGTAGGCGGGCACGCTCTGCTCCTTCGCCTGTCCCGCGCGCCAGGACCGCAGGGCCTCGAACAGGGCGGAGTCGGCGGGGTCGAGCGCGACCTCGGGACCGCCTCGGCGCTTCGATCCTGAGCGCGAGGCACCGGACTTCTTCACCGGATCGACGCGCATCGACACCCCGGTCTGCCCCCGCAGCACCGCGTCGGCGGCGGGCCCGAGGACGAGCACGCCGTAGTCGCCGTGGGACTCGAGGAGTCCGCGGGCCAGGCTCTGTCGGATCACGGCCTTCCATTCGCCCTCGGACAGGTCGGCGCCGACGCCCCACACGCTGAGGCTCTCATGGTCAGAGGCCCGCGAGCGGTCGTTGGCGCTGCCGCGGAGGACGTCGATGACCTGGCCGGAGCCGAAGCGCTGGCCGCGTTCGCGGTCGAGGCGGATGACCGTCGAGAGCAGCTTCTGCACGGCCACGGTCGCGTCCCACGTCGCCGGCGGCGTCAGGCACGTGTCGCAGTTGCCGCACGGACCGGACTCCTCGTCGAAGTAGCGCAGCAGCTGGACGCGGCGGCAGTCGACGGTCTCGCACAGCGCGAGCATCGAGTCGAGGTGGGCCATCACCCGGCGCTTGTGGGCCTGGTCGCCCTCCCCGGATTCGATGAGGCGGCGCTGGGAGACGACGTCGCCGAGGCCGTAGACCATCCACGCATCCGCGGGCAGGCCGTCGCGTCCGGCTCGTCCGGTCTCCTGGTAGTAGCCTTCGACGCTGCTGGGCAGGTCGAGGTGGGCGACGAAGCGGACGTCGGGTTTGTCGATGCCCATGCCGAAGGCGATCGTCGCGACCATGACGAGGCCGTCCTCGCGGAGGAAGCGGGCCTGGTGCTCGGCGCGCACCTCGGCGGGCAGGCCTGCGTGGTACGGGAGGGCGGGGATTCCGCGGGCCACGAGCGCCTCGGCGAGCTGTTCGACCCCGCGCCGGGACAGGCAGTAGACGATCCCGGAGTCGCCGGGGTGTTCGGTGGTGATGAAGCTGATGAGCTGGGAGCGGGCCGAGGCCTTCGGTTCGATCCGGTACGTGATGTTGGGGCGGTCGAAGCTCGCGACGAAGTGCTCGGCGTCGCGCAGCTGCAGCCGTTCGGTGAGCTCGGCGTGCGTGGCCGGGGTCGCCGTCGCGGTCAGTGCGATGCGGGGGACCGTGGGGAAGCGGTCGGCGAGCACCCCGAGGCCGAGGTAGTCGCTGCGGAAATCGTGACCCCACTGGGAGACGCAGTGCGCCTCGTCGATCGCGAAGAGGGAGATGTCCGCCCTCTCGAGCAGCTGCATCGTCCGCGGCAGGACGAGGCGTTCGGGGGCGAGATAGAGGAGGTCGAGCTCCCCGTCGAGGAGGCGGCGCTCAACGTCCTGCGCTTCGTCGATGTCGAGGGTGGAGTTGAGGTAGGCGGCCCGCACGCCGAGGTTGTCGAGCGCTGCGACCTGATCGGCCATGAGGGCGATGAGCGGGGAGATGACGATCCCGGTGCCCTCGCGCACGAGCGCGGGGATCTGATAGCACAGCGATTTGCCGCCGCCGGTGGGCATGAGCACGACGGCATCACCGCCGGAGATGAGCTGGTCGACGATCGCCGCCTGTTGGCCGCGGAAGTCCTCGTACCCGAAGACATCGTGGAGGACGTCGAGGGCGGAGGTCGTGGCTGGGGCGGTCATGCGCCCAGCCTAGTGGACGACCCTGACGCGAACGTTCAGGGCCGGAGCGGGAGCCGCGATAGGCTGGAGGGGGAGACCCACCGACGAGCTGAGGAGAGCTGCATGGAACCGAACAGGCGCACGATGATCACCTCCGCGGGAGCTGTCGGGACAGCCGCGGTCGTCGGACTCACCTCGGCGTGCAGCCCCGACGATTCGGAATCCGGTTCGGGGTCCTCGGCCTCGGCGCCGCCGGATGCGACTGTGCCGGCGAGCGACGTGCCCGTCGGGTCGGGCATCGTCGTCGACGAGGCCTACGTCGTCACCCAGCCGAAGGAGGGGGAGTTCCATGCCTTCTCCTCCGTGTGCACCCATCAGGGGTGCCAGGTCCGCACCGTGACCGAGACCGAGATCGTCTGCCCGTGCCACTCCTCGCGCTACTCGGCGACGAGCGGCGAAGTGCTCTCCGGTCCGGCGACCGAAGCGCTGGCGACCTACCAGGTCACCGACTCCGGCGGGACCCTCAACCTCTCGGCGCAGTAGCCGAACCGCACAACGCAGTAGCCGGACCGCACGGCGCAGCGGCTCACCTTCTCAGCCGAGCGCATGAACCTTTCGGCGCAGCAACTGCGGCCGCGGCGTCGTCGCTGAGCGGGGCGCGCCCGTCCTCAGTCGCCGGGGGAGTCGGGGCGGTCGTCGGGCTTCTTCGCCGACTGGACGCTGTAGGCGCCTCCGATGCCGACGAGGAAGCCCATGACGGCGAACGGGACCGCGAAGAGCGGATCGAAGAGCAGGAATCCCACGATCCCGCCGAGGATCGCTGCGATGACGGCGGTCGTCCACGATGATGCGTTCGGACGCGGGAGCTGTCGATTGACCATGATGCATTCTCCTTGAGGTGTTCTCTTGCGTGTCGTCTCTCGAGTTCTCTGATCGGCGGTTGTCGGTGCTCTGAACGGCGGTCGTCAGTGCTCTCAACGGCGGTCGTCGGCTGGCGGTGCCCAGCGTCGCGACCGATGGCATTCACCCCAGGAACAGGCCCGGGAGGACGAGTGCTCCGGCGATGGCGGCGGCGAACGCCGCTCCGATGATGAGGCGCGGCATCTCACCGCGTGCGACCTTCGGATCGGCAGCGCTCCACGGCAGGTCCGGCCACACCGAGGCGGCGCGGAACGCCGCCCAGACGCAGGCGACCATCACGGCCAGCCATACCCAGAGCGCGGCGTCCGTCCATCCCCCGAACGCCCCGATGAGACGGATGAGCAGGACGAACGCGACGGCCGGGAGAAGGCCCGCGAGCAGCTGTCGGCGCGACTGCGCTCGTCGGGCGGCGGCCAGCGCGGTCCACGCGGCGTACGCGAGGACGAGGGTCGTGACGATCGTTGAGACGAGGGCTGCGCTCATGAGCGTTCTCCTTCGGTCCAGGCGGAACGGGGTGCGGTGGAGTCGGGGACGGATCGCGCCGAGGCGGCCCCCACCTCGGCGGACTCCGTGAAGTGGGACCCGGCGGAGGCAGCCCTGGTGGGTGTGGGCGCGGCGGAGCCCGAAGCAGTGGAGATGAGGTCGATGGCGCGTCGACGGAGATCGCGGAGTCGGCGAGGACGACGATCCCCGTGCCTGCGTCCGCAGTGAAGCCGAGGAACGAGCTGTACCCGCCGGTGCCGCCGTTGTGCCAGGTGACGGCCGGGGTGCGCCCTGTCGTCGTCATCCACGCGAAGCCGATGCGGTCGGCCGCGTCGAAATCGGCCCGCGGCACGGCTGCGGCGGCTCCCGGCGCGGTGCCCTCCATCGTGGCGCGCAGCCAGATCGCCATGTCGCCCGCGGTCGACCGGATCGCCCCCGCCGGAGCGGACGCACCCAGGGTCCACGGGGCCGCCGGCAGGCCCGATGCCGTGTACCCGTGCGAGAGCCCCGTCGCCGAGGTGGGCACGAAGGTCCGCGTCATCCCCAGCGGCTGCGTGATCCGCTGCTCCACGAGTTCGCGGTAGCTCAGGCCGCTCACCTTCGCGAGCGACTGCCCGAGGACCGCGAACCCGAAGTTCGAGTACTCCGGGGTCGTATCGCTGACGTCGGTGTCGCCGAGGGTGCGGATGAGGTCGTCGACGCTGCCGCGGTACGGATCCCGGTGGAGGTAGGTCGCGAAGACCGACGCGACCGCATCACCGACGCTCGGCGCCGGCTCGACCCGCGGCAGTCCGGAACGGTGCATCGCGAGTGAGGACAGCGTCACCTCGGCGACGTGTCCCTCGAGCTGGGGCCAGATCTCGCCGAGGCGGGTCTCCGCGGTCACCTCACCCCGGTCGATCGCATCGGCGAAGAGGGCGGCGGTGAAGGTCTTCGTCAGAGAGCCGATCTCGAACTCCGTGGTCGCGTCGGCACCTGTTCCCGCCGTCGTCACCGTGTCCCCGTCGACCTTCGCGACGGCGACGTGCTGCCAGTGCCCGCTGCCGAGCGCGGTAGCGGTGGCCGCCATGAGCGCTTCGTCGCCGGTGACCTCACCCTGGAATCCGCGGGGGAGAGGGGTGAGGAGGACGGCGACGATCGCCGTGAGAGCGGCCGCGGTGATGGCGATTTCCCTGCGCCGAGGCGACCGCCGGGTGTCCGTGTCAGTGGCGGATGTCACAGTCATGGCAACTCCTGATATCGAGTGATTGAAGTGATGCGATGCGGAGGTGATGAGACGGGTCGAGTGGGTGCCTGGCCGGTGCAGTGCTGATCCGGTGGGTCGGGTGGTCGGTGGTGTGGGTGGTCGGTGGTGTGGGTGGTCGGTCCGGCGATTGGCCGGATCGACGATCGGTCGATGAGACGGCTGGTCGTGGTGCCGAGGGCACGTCAGGATGTGGGCGGCGCGATGATCGCCGCCGGTGGGGTCATTGGGTTCCGATGAGGATGAGGGTGAGGAGCGGGATGACCTTCTGTGCGGGCACTCGCCAGTGACCGCGCGGGAAGTTCTCGAGCCAGCCGGCGGAGGCCAGCGCCTTGAGGTGGTGATAGACCTGGCCGGTGGTGCCGAAGCGGTCGTCGGCGCTGAGTTCGGCGACGGTCGTCGTGCCCGTGTAGATCGCCTGGAGGAGCGCGAGCCGGACGGGATGACTGAACGCCGACAGTGCCGGTGCGGCCTGTGCGAAATCGATCTCGTCGAAGGCTGCCGCGGTCAGCCCCATCTGCCATGCGACCGGGGAATCGGTGCCCGGCGGCGTGACGTGACCGGCGTAGGTGACGCCGGCGTCCTCGCCGAGGCGGTCGACGAGTCCGTTGAGGACCCAGAACGTGTCGTCGTCCGGTCCGCCCGCAGAGAAGCGGGGCGCCGCGGTGCTGCGCGTGCTCGCCTGCTCACCGTTGCTCGGGCGCTCCCCGGAACGTGCCTGGTCACGAGTGCTCGGGCGATCCCCGGAACGTGCCTGGTCACGAGTGCTCGGGCGATCCCCGGATCGTGGGCGCTCACCGTCGTTCGCCTGCTCACCGTTGCTCGCCGTGGCCGGTTCCCCCGCCCGGGAGCCTTCGAGCTCCTGTGTGCTTTCGAGCTCGGCCACCCGCGCTTCGAGGGCCCCGAGACGAGCCTCGAGGGCGGTGCTCCCTGTCGCCGAGAGGTGCGCGGAATCGGATGACGAGGTGCTCATAGCTTGAGAATACGCGAATTACGTAATTACGTAAAGAGCAGAATATTCAGCCGCTGGGACTCGGTGGGGTCGGAGACCTAAACTGGACGGGTGATGAGTACTGAAGAATCCCGCACCGAACCCGTCGCCCCCGCCTCGGAGCTGCTCGCCGAGGCCAGGACGATGGGCGCGCCGATGATCGTCCGCGGCATCCTCGGTGTCCTCTTCGGCTTCGCCACCGTGTTCTGGCCGCGGGATGCGGCCAATCCGATGCAGCTGTCCCTCGGCGTCGACATCGTCGATCTGCTCAGCATCGGCTACCTCGCGCTGCTCGCGCTCGCCCTCGTCTACCAGGCCCTGCGCTCGCCGCTGTCGGTGCGCACCGCGATCTTCGGTCAGGCGATCATCACGATCCCGGCGATCGTCTTCCTCTTCATGGCCGACCAGCCCGCCGAGGTGCGCGCCGCCCTGAGCATCTGGGCCGTCCTCCACGGGCTCATCGAACTGTGGAACTACCGCAAGCTCGTCCACCACCCGATGGCCTCGGACTTCCTCATCTCCGCCGCAGTCCACATCCTGCTCGGCATCATCCTCATGTTCGGCACCGACTTCCAGGCACTGGCGATCATCGGCTTCACGGGAGCCGCTTCGCTCATCGCAGGGGTGATCTTCATCATCGGCGGGTACTCGCGCATCAGCAAGGGCAGACAGGCAGCCCGCAGCGCGGATGCCGCCGACGACGCGCACGACACCGCAGCCGAATAATCCGCACCACCGACCGACACCCGACCTCCGACCCGAAGCCTGAGGTGAGATGAGCACTGTCGAGAACGACTACGGCCATGTGTCCCCCCTGACTCCGATCTCGGCGTCCGTGTCGTCGTCGGGCCTCCTCGGCGATCTCGCCGAAGCCAGTCGCGCCCTGCCCGATGAGCTGTTCCGGCGCCTCTTCCAGGTCTCACGGTCACCGTCGCTGCTCATCGCCACCGACTACGACGGCACGATCGCGCCGATCGTCGCCAATCCCGCCGAGGCGTACCCGCTCGAGAGCTCGGTCGACTCGCTCCGCGCCCTCGCCCTGCTGCCGTCCACCTCGGCGGGCGTCATCTCCGGGCGCAGCCTCCGCGATCTCGCGGCGATGTCACGGCTGCCGCGCGAGGTCCACCTCTTCGGCTCCCACGGCGGCGAGACCGACAGCGAGGTGCACCGGGCGCTCGAACCGCGGCAGCGGACGGCACTCGCGGCCTTCCGCCGCGACCTCGTCGACACCCTGCCCGCCGAGGTGATCGAGCACAAGACGGCAGGTGCGGCAGTCCACCTGCGCGGCCTCGACGACGATGCCCGGCAGAAGGTCGAGGACGGCATCGCCGCGCTCGTGGAGAAGCACGAGATCTTCCCGACCCGGGGCAAGCAGGTCGTCGACCTCTCCGTCGTGCCCTCGTCGAAGGCCGAGGCCCTGGCGAATCTGCGCGCGGAGACGGGTGCCGAGGTCGTCGTCTTCATCGGCGATGACCGCTCCGACGAGCTCGCCCTCGAGATCCTCGGCGACTTCGACCTCGGTCTCAAGGTCGGCGACGACGGGACGGAGACCCACGCGGAGTTCCGCATCGATTCGCCCGACGTCGTCTCCGTCGTCCTCGCCGCGATCTACGAGCTGCGCAAGTCGTGGCTGTTCGGGCGCGAGGCGATCCCGATCCAGCGTCACAGCATGCTCGGCAACGGGCAGTCGACGGCCCTCGTCGACCCGGGCGGCAGCATCTGCTGGATGCCCCACCCGCTGCCGCATTCCTCGTCGATGTTCTCCGAGATCCTCGGGTCCGCGGCCGCCGGCTACTTCGCCGTGGGCGCCGAATCCGGCGTCGACCCGCTCACCCAGCGCTACCTCACGCATTCGACGCTGCTCGAGACCCGGTGGCCGGGGCTCAGCTGCATCGACTACCTCGCGCCCGTCGACGGCGCGAGCGACGACACGATCGTCGTCCGCGTCCTCACCGGCGACGCGCCCGCGCGGATCCGCTTCGCCCCGCGACTCGACTACGCCACCGTGCCGACCAGGCTCGCGCCGATCCGTGACGGGGTGCGCGTGCTCGGCACCTCGGAGCCGATCCGGCTCTTCGCCCCCGGCGTCGATTTCGAGATCGTCGAGTCGGGACAGTCCCAGACCGCCGAGGCGGTCGTCGTGCCCTCGGACTTCCCCGGCGGCCAGGTCGTCCTCGTCCTCGCGTGCGGGTCGGGCACCGGCGACGCCCGGTTCATCGCCGAGGGCGGAGAGGGCCATGTCCGAGATCGGGCGCTCAACTTCTGGCGCAACTGGGCGAGCACGCTCGCCATCCCCGGCCATCACCGCGAGGAGGTCATCCGGTCGGCGATCACCCTGCGCGCACTCTGCCACGAGCCCACCGGCGGCATCCTCGCCGCCCCGACGACCTCCCTGCCCGAGGGCATCGGCGGCGTCCGCAACTGGGACTACCGCTACACGTGGCTGCGCGACGGGTCGATGACGGCGCGGGCGCTGCTCGCCCTCGGATCGACCGCCGAGGCGGAAGGGTTCCTCTCGTGGCTGACCGGGATCCTCTCCCACACGGTCGCCCCCGAACAGCTCCACCCGCTCTACGCCGTCGACGGTTCGGCACTGACCACCGAGGCGGTGCTCGCGCATCTGCCCGGATACGCCGGGTCGCGCCCGGTGCGGGTCGGCAACGCCGCTGAGCACCAGGTGCAGCTCGACGTCTTCGGGCCGGTCACCGAGCTCCTCGACGAACTCACCGAGCGCCTCGGCGAGCTGCCCGACGCCTACTGGACCCTGACGACCCAGATGGTCGAAGCGGTGAGCCGACGCTGGTTCGAAGCCGATCACGGCATCTGGGAGGCCCGGCGTGCGCCCAAGCACAACGTCTACACGCGGGTGATGTGCTGGGTCACCGTCGACCGCGCCCTGCGCATCGCCGAGCGCTTCGACAAGCAGCTGCCGGGGGCGTGGCGTCAGCTGCGCGAGGAGATCAAGAGCGACATCCTCACCCATGGCTTCAACGAGGAGGTCGGTGCCTTCACCGTCGCCTACGGGGAGCCGGATCTCGACGCGGCAGGTCTGTTCGTGGGTCTGAGCGGTCTGCTCGAGGCCGATGACCCGCGGTTCATCGCGACCGTCGACGCCATCGAACGGGAGCTGCGCGTCGGGCCCACGGTCTTCCGCTACCGCTACGATGACGGCCTGCCCGGTCTCGAGGGCGGGTTCCACATCTGCACGACGTGGCTCATCGAGGCGTTCATCAAGGTCGGTCGCATCGACGATGCGTGGGATCTCTTCCGGCAGCTCGACAATCTGCTCGGGCCCACCGGGCTGCTGCCCGAGGAGTACGATCCCGTCGCCGAGATGCACCTGGGCAACCACCCCCAGGCCTACTCGCATCTCGGCTACATCCGCGTCGCCCAGATGCTCGACGAGTACCGTCCCAGCTGAGCACCCCGCGCCGCGCTTGGCGCGTCACAGGACTCGACGTGCTGCCTTGCTGAACGAGTCACATGACTGAACGCGTCGCCTCACTCGACGAGGAGGCTGACCATCTCCGCGATGCAGGCCGGCCTCTCCTGGCCCTCGATCTCGATGACGTGCCTGATGACCAGCTGCGTGCCCTTCGGACTGCGCGTCACCTCGGTGAGGGTAGCGGTGTCGCGCAGTCGGGAGTCGACGAGGACCGGCTGCGGGAAGCGGACCTTGTTGAGCCCGTAGTTGATCTTCATCGACACTCCCTCGATCGCGAAGATCTCGGAGGAGAACTTCGGCAGGAGGGAGAGCGTGTAGAAGCCGTGGGCGATCGTCGCGCCGAACGGCCCGGCGGCCGCGCGCTCCTCATCGAGGTGGATCCACTGGTGGTCGTCGGTGGCGTCGGCGAACGCGGTGATCATGTCCTGGTCGACGGTCAGCCACTCCGACGTCCCGAGTTCCGTGCCGACGGCCGCCTCGACCTCGTCGATGCCGGTGAGTGTGCGCATGTGGGTTCCCCTTCGATCCGATGGCGTGGTCAGGCCGACGGCCGCCATCGAGTCCCTTATCGGACATTCGATCGTCGACGGCCGTCCCCTCGCACTCTACTGCCGAACGCCGCTCCGCACACCCCTTCGATAGGTTGGGGAGATGACTTCGCCGAGCATGGACGACTCCGCACTGCTGACCCGACCGCACTCGCCGAGGTGGCTCGACCGTCCCGCAGACCACCGCACCTATGAGGCCGCATCGTTCGTCGGTCACGGGCGGGCCACGTTTGAGCGCTGCGCCGAGGAGCTGCTCCATTGGGAGGTGAAGACCCGCAGCGGCTTCGACATCGATCCCGCAGGCATCCGGGTGGCGGTGGGACAGGAGCCGACGATCCGGGTGCGTCTGGGTCCGTTCCGTCTGCCGGAGCCCTCGCAGGTGCTCGCCGTCATCGAGGCGGAGGACGTCCGCGGCTTCACCTACGGCACGCAGCCCGGCCACCCGATCACCGGCGAGGAGTCGTTCCTCCTCGTCCGTCTCCCCGACGACCGGGTCTTCCTCGTCCTCCGCTCGGCCTCACGGGCCGGAATGGGAATCTGGCGCCTCGGCGAGCCCCTCGTGCGGATCGCGCAGGTCTTCTACCGACGGCGCTATGCCCGCGCCCTGCGACGACGGTGAGGTCCGGGCCTGGTGAGCTTCGGGCTCGGTGAGCGGCGGGCTCGGTGAGCGGCGGGCTCGGTGAGCGGCGGGCGTGGCTGGGGCGATCTCCGTGCCAGGGCCGTTCCCGAGGTGGATCCGACTCGAAGAATCGCCCGATCTCGAGCCGGATCCACCTCGGGAACTCGCGGGGACCGTGTCCGTGGCACCGGATCGGACCATGGCATCGGCACCCGGGGGAACCGCCTCGGCGACGGGATTCGTCGCGGTCGAGGCCGCGTGCGGTGATACCTTCGGGGCACGTCTCGCGGGCCCGCCGCGCGACCCGTGACCACTGACACCGGAGTCTCCATGAGCCACCTCATTCCCCAGCGTTCACCCGAGATGATGAGCACGGAGTTCGCCGACCTCTGCGCTCTCCTCGATGACACGGCGATCGCCCACGTGTCCGTCATCCGCGACGGCAGACCGTTCACCTTCGGCACGCTGATCGCCCGCGTCGACGATGGCATCGTCATCCACGGTTCGACGGGGTCACGGTGGATGCGTCAGCTCACCGCCGAGCCGTGCGCGGTCGCGGTGACGAAGGTCGACGGCGTGGTCGTCGCACGCAGCGCCTTCGAGTCCTCGATGCTCTACCGCAGCGCACTCATCCTCGGACAGTTCGCGGAGGTGCCGGAGGCGAGGAAGGAGGAGGTGCTCAGGCTGCTGACCGATCGGCTCATCCCCGGTCGAACGGCGGAGGTGCGGCCCTCGACGAAGAAGGAGCTGGCTGCCACGATGCTGCTCGAGATGCCGATGAACGAATGGTCGCTGCGGATCTCCGATGACTGGCCCGAGGACCCCGACGACGATGTCGCAGGTGACGCGTGGGCGGGGAAGATCCGGTTCACGGAGCTGCGCAGCCGGTTGGAGGCGACTCCGGATCTGCGGGCGGGGATCTCTCCGACCCCAGCGATCCTGGCAGCGCAGAAGGCTGCCGGCCGACTCAGTTCCTGATGCTGCGTCGGACCTTGACGCCGATTCGCTCACTCAGCTCATCGAGCCGCGTCAGTCCTTGGTGCCGCGTCAGCCCTTGATGCTGTCGCGGGCGGGGACGTACTCCCAATGCCAGGGCTCGTACTTCGACGACTTGGCCCAGTCCGGGTTCTCCCAGCCGTACTTTCCGGCGTTCTTGACCAGCCAGTCCCACGGACCGGTCTTCGATTCGGTGCCGCCGCCGAGGTCGAGGGCGATGCCCCAGCCGTGCATCGACGTGCCCGGGCGGGCGGAGAGGCCGGGCTTGCGGCCGGCCACGGAGATCTGACCGGCGAGGTCGCGGTAGGAGTCGGTGATCGGGATCTCCTTGCCCGTCTCCTTCTTGTACGCGGCATTCATCTCAGCGAACGACACCGCGGCATCGGCGCGCAGTCGGTGCCCGCCCTTGCCGAGGTCGCAGAGCCACTCTTCGGGCAGTTCGCCGTTGCTCGCTCCCGCGCTGTACTTCTGATCGGCCGAGCAGCCGGGCAGCGCGCTCTTCTCGATCGCGCGGCTCGCGGCCTGTGCGCCGTCCTGCTTCGCGCTCGGCGCGCCGATCTCGACGCTCGTCGTGTCGTCGGAGGCCGGGATCGCGGCGTCGACGGATTCGGCGCTCACCTGCTTGGGGCCGGCCTCGGCGATCGCCTCGACCTTGACCTCGCTGCCACCGCCCGCGGTGGCGAACATCACGGCGGCAACCGCGGCACCGGTCACGGACAGACCCGACAGAGCCGTGACCGTCGTCGCACGCTTCCGGCGCACCGACCGCAGCAGCGCACCGTCGGAACCGCGGTGCCCGGAGTACCCGGCACCGACCGTTCCGTGGCCGGCCTCCTTGGCCATCGCCTCGCGCCGAGGCGACCCTGACGCAGTGCGTGCCTCCGCGGCCATCGCGGCGCGGCGGGGTGAGAGAGTCGAGTGTTGGGTGAGGTGAGAGGGGGTGGGGTGAGTGGAGGGGAGGGGTGCTGCGGGCGGGGTCTGGGGGGTCGACTGCCGGTTGCGGAGGTCTCTCCGCCGGACCGTTCCCGCTGCCGTCAGCTCACCCGTCATCATGCTCCAAGTCACCTGTGTCGTACCCATAGTTCAGCCGTCGAGAGGTCCCGACGGCTGGAAAACTCACTGTTACAGGAGTGTAACGGTTACATAACACCGTGTCATATCCGCGAACGAAACCGTGACCGATCCGGTCTGGGCATCCCACTGCCATCATCGGCCGCCTCGGTGGGGGATCCCTACTCACTCCGAGCTGCTGACGCAGGGCGATCGCCTGCGCTTCGGCATCGGGGAAGATCACCTCGGTGCGGGCACCCCCGGTGTCGGGGTCGTTGCTGAAGACCAGCCGGATCCCGAGCAGCCGCGCCTGCCCCTGCGCGATGACGAGACCGAGGCCCATGCCGCCGCCGCCGGCGGAGACGAACCGGGTCGGCCCCGTCTCGACGATGTCGGCCGGGTAGCCCGAGCCGGAGTCGGTGACGACGATGTGCTCGGGGCTCGTGGTCAGACGGATCGGGTCGGCTCCGTGTTTGATCGCGTTGACGAGCAGATTGGAGATGATGCGCTCGAACCGGCGGACGTCGGTGACGAGGAGGGCGCCACGGGCGTCGTACTGCGCGTCGATCTCATGCCCGGCGAGTGCTCCCGAGGCCGACATCGTGCCGAGCAGCGAGCGGATCGCCTGGTCGATGTCGATGCGGGTGAACTGCGGGTTCGCACGTCCCGCGTCGAGCCGGGAGACCTCGAGGAGGTCCTCGACGAGGACCTGCATCCGCTGCACCCGATCCTTGACGAGCTCGGCCGGGCGCGAATCCTCGGTGAGCAGGCTTGCGGCGTTGACGAGCCCGGTGAGCGGGGTGCGCATCTCGTGTGCGAGGTCAGCGGTGAAGCGCTGTTCGGAGTCGATGCGCTCGCTCAGCCGCGTCACCGCGGTGTCGACCGCCGAGGCGAACGCCCACACCTCCTGATCCGATTCGTCGACGACGTCGGCGATCCGGATCGACGTGTCCCCGGCGGCGATCTTCCGCGCCGCCTGTGCGCCGAGGGTGAGTCGGCGGGAGATGCGGCCGGCGACGAGCGAGCCGACACCGCCGACGACGAGGGCGGAGCCGATCATGCCGACGAGCAGGGCCTGGTCGATGCGGCCGATGAGCTCCTGGCTGTCGGCTGTCGACGCGCGCACGGAGATCACCTCGGTGTACGTGCCGACCTCGATCGGGGCCGCCGCCCACACGATCTCCTCCCCGTCGACCTCTGAGCGGATCGTCACCGACTGGCCCCTGAGCGCCTGCGCGCGGGCGTCGGCGGGCAGCTGCGGATCGTCGATGCGGGCGTTGAGCGTGAGCACCCCGGTCTCGGAGAAGATGTTGACCGCGTTCGTCAGCTGGTCGGTCACGGTCGAGCGCATCCGGTCGTCCTCGGCCCGGCGCGGACTGGCGCAGGATGATGCTGCACGAGAGCACCGCGATGATCACGGACGCGACGATGAGGAGGGAGATCTTCCAACGCAGCGACATGGCTCAGCCCGCGAAACGGTACCCGAAGCCGCGGACCGTCTCGATCATGTTCGCGCCGATCTTCTTGCGCAGGCGCTGGATGTGGACGTCGACGACCCGGGAGTCGCCGGCCCACTCGTAGCCCCACACCGTGAACGCGATCTTCTCCCGCGAGTACACGTGCTCGGGCTGCTCGGTGAGCAGCAGGAGGACGCGCAGCTCGGTCGGGGTGAGGTGGACCTCCTCCCCGTCGACTTCGACGGTGAGCCGTCCGGTGTCGAGGACGAGGGACCCCAGCCGGGTGCGGAACGGTCCGAGCTCACCGGACTCCGGGGCCGCCTCGGCGGTCGTCTGAGGTGAGGACGCGGGGCGCGGGGGGATCGCCACGTCGTGCGTGTCCGGCCGTGACGACGTGAACTTCCCGCCGGCGCCGAGGTAGGTGTCATCGGCCGCGAGACGGGACTTGATCCGCTCCCGGGTGTCCATGCCGGGGCTCGGCCCGAGGACTTCGGGGATCCCGTCGCCGGTGATGACGCCGCCGGGGCCGATGACGGTTTCGTGTTCGTCGATCGCCTCGGTGGTGGGGGAGTAGCCGAGGCGATCGGTGCCGGCGGTGATGAAACGGCGGACGACGGCGCGGATGCGGGCGTTGAGCACCTGCATGTCGAAGGGCTTGGTGAGGTAGTCGTCGGCGCCGGCCTCGAGGGCCTGGACGATGTCGATCGCATCCGAGCGGGCCGAGATGATGATGATCGGGATGGAGGAGCGCTCGCGGATCGCGCGGCAGATCGACGCGCCGTTCATCGTCGGGAGCATGAGGTCGAGGAGGAGGACGTCGGCACCGTGGGCGGCGACGAACTCATAGCCCTCACGGCCGTCGGCGAACGCCGACACCGTGTAATCGAACTGCTCGAGCCCGATCTGGGTTGTCTCGCGGATGACCTCGTCATCCTCGACCAGCACAATATGCATTACGACTCTCCATTTAGACGCGTGAAGCGTTGTCCCGGTTCAAACCTACCGTCATGCAGGCGGAATACCTGCACCGACCAGCCCGAAGGGCAGCAGTCCTCATCACCGTCGGCGTACATCGCCTCCTGCACCACGAGCGTGCCGTTCCTGCCGGGGCTGAGCGTGAGCTGATTGCCCGTGGCGATGAGCTCGAGGCGCGGTTCGCCCTCGAACTCGCTGACGACGACCCCGGCGATGACTTCGCTCATCTGCTGCGGGTTGAGCACCGTGACGACCTGGAACTTCCGGTCGCCGCTGAGGAACGGGGTGCCGAACTTCATGCACTCCTGGCAGTCGGCGACGACCTTCGCGGTTTCCGACGCCCGACCGGTCACCGCGACCCCCGAGCTGTCCTCGACGAGGGTGCGGATGTCGGCAAGCGAATACGGCTTGTCCGCGGGCCCGGAGTCCTCGTTCGACTCGTCGAAGAGCGTCGGCGAGGTGCTTCCCGCGGGCTCGACGCGCAGCCCCCTGTCCGGCCCGCAGGCCGCGAGCGCGACGAGCAGCGCAAGCGCGCAGGCACACGCGACCAGCGTCCTGAGACCGCCTCTGGTCAGGACGCCTGCCGTGACGGCAGCGCGCGACGCGTGCGCAGACCTGCGCACTGGTGTGGGGATGGGCACGCTGTCATTTTCGCGTGTTCCCCCGCACTCGTCCACTTGGTCCGGGTTCCGGGGTGTGTGCGGGTGTCGGCTTCATGGTCGCTTGGCTGTCCAGTGCAAGGGGTGCTCGAGTGCCGGGGTCAGGGCCGTTCGGCAGTCGGGTCGAGGGTCACTCGGCTGTCGCCTCTCAGCCCGAGTCGGTACCCTGGTGGTATGGCAACGTCGAACTCCGCGAAGAAGTCCTCCAGCACCGTGTCCTACAAGGATGCGCTCAAAGTGGGGCTGGTCTGCGGCGTCGCCGTTCTCATCCTCTCGATCATCGTCACCCGCGCATGGCAGGACTCCGATGCGTTCGGTTATGCCTTCATCTACGCCGGGATCGCATTCGTCCTCGTCAGCGCTCTGTCCGCGGTGCTCAACTGGGTGATGCGCAACGACACGCAGAACGACGACCAGTCCTACCCCGTCCTCAAGTAGGGTCCCCGGGGCAGGCGCGAGGATCGTCGAACCGACTCGTGCTCCCACCCGACCGCCGCCCTCACCTCAGCTCACACGTGCGACTCGGGAGCCGCCTCGGCGCAGGATGACGGCAAGGGCACCGACACCGGCGAGGACGGCCAGGCCGCCGAGGGCCGCGAACATCGGGCCATCAGTCTGGGCGACGGACTGTCCGCGCAGCGCCTGCACGGTGGCCAGGGCGACGACGCCGAGATAGAACAGCGCGACGATCCGCACGAGGCCGACCCGCACCGATGCCGGCCGCAGCCGCGGCCACCGACGCCCGAGGAGGACGAGTCCGAGGGCGGCGAACGGGATGATCTGGAGCGCGTGGATCCCGAGGAAATGGGGGACGCGGATGTCGCCCGCCTCGGTGTTCCAGCCGGTGATCGGCATCATCGGACCGCCGTCGACGGCTCCGACGCTGTGAGCGCCGGCCAGACCCTGCGCCTCGGCGGCGTCCATGTCGACGACGTTGAGCTCGCCGACGGTCATGAGGAACGCGATCGCCATGCCGATGAGACCGATCGCGGTGCCCCAGCGGATGCCGGCGGCGATGCCCCGGTCGGGCAGTCGGCGGAACGCGAGCACGATGCCGAGGACGAGATTCGCCAGCCACACCACGGTGATGAGCCCGCCCATGCCGTAGTACAGGCCCGCGTCGAGTGGTGTGCGCACGTTGAAATGGCTCATCTGGCCGCGGATGATCTGCACGACGATGAAGGCGAGCTCGACCGAGATCCCGATCGCGATGATCGTTCCGAGCACCCGGCCGATGCGGCTGCGACGGGGCAGGAACTGGAGCATCCAGGCGATCGTCACGGTGTAGATCGCGATCGAGATGCCGAACTTTGCGGCCTTGTGCCAGATCGGCGCCCCGACGAGGGTGCGGTCGTCGGTGAAGTACCCGACCGTGGCGATGACGGCGATGAGGGCGGCGAAGACCGCGGCTGCGATGAGGGGGCGATGGAGTCGGGAGAGTCCGGAGGCGATCGTCGCCGGATGCAGGGTGGTCTCGCCGAGGCGGCCCGTCGACGCGGGGGTCGCGCCGTTCTCCCGGGGTCGTCCGACGTCATTGTCAGATAGTCCGCTATCCATAAACAGATAGTAGACTATCCGGAGTGGGCGTGCAAGAGTGCTCGCCGACGGAACTGATGGGGAGGGCGATGCGGATTTCTCAGCTCAGCGAGCAGACCGGGGTGCCGATCCCGCGGATCAAGTACTACATCCGCGAGGGCCTCGTGCCGCGGGCGACCGTCACCGCCGAGGATCCCGGCGGGTACGGCAGCGACCATGTCCACCGGGTGCGGCTCGTGCGCGCGATGGTGACGATCGGCGGCATGTCGATCGCGTCGGCGCGGGCGGTGCTCGCCGAGCTCGATTCGCCGCAGCCGCAGGTGCCCGTCGCGCTCGGTCAGGCGATCATCGGGGTCAACGCCCGCCCCGGCGACCCCGATCCCGGCGGTGGGACGCCGAGCGCCCGCGAGCAGGCCGCCGCCCTCATCGCCGCCCTCATCGCCGACCGCGACTGGAATCTCGCGGCGGATGAGCCGGCGCTCGCCCCGCTCATCACCGCAGTGGAGACGATGATCGACACGGGGCATGAGGATCTGCTCGGCCATCTCGATGTCTACGCCGAGGCGGCCGAGCGCATCGCCGACGCCGACGTCGCGAGCCTCGCCCCCACCGACGACCCCGCGACGATCGTCGAGAAGTCGGTTCTCGGCACGGTGCTCGGCTCGGTCTTCATCGACAGTCTGCGCAAGCTCGCGCACTCCGACCGCGCGAGACGCCTCTTCTGGCCGGCCGAGGACCTCGCCCGCGCAGCTCGCGAGGATTCCGGGGAGGCGGGAGAGTCCGGGGAGTCCGGGAAGTCCGGCGCGTCCGGGGAGTCTGGAGGGGTGCCGTCGCAGCCGGATGCCGGGCCGCAGGAGTCCAGCGAGGGGCCGGAAGGGGCCTAGAAGTGCCCGGTCTGTCACCGGCTCTCAGGTCTGCGGAAGGGTGAAGGCGATTGTGCGCCGCCCCCAGGGTGAATTCGAAGCTGAGATCACCATGGAAGCGGCGCAGAACCTCGAGATCACCATGGAAGCGGCGCAGAGCCTTGGGGCCTGCCCCGCCGGAGGGGCCCGTCTACCGGAATCGCAGGAGCCGGAGACTATTGAGGATGACGAACACCGAGGAGAACGCCATCGCGGCACCGGCGATCATCGGGCTGAGCAGTCCGGCCGCGGCGATCGGGATCGCTGCCGTGTTGTACGCGAAGGCCCAGAACAGGTTGCCCTTGATGAGCCCGAGCGTCCGCCGCGACAGGCGGATCGCCTGCGGGATCTGCCGCGGATCCGACCGCACCATCGTGATGTCCGAGGCCGCCATCGCCGCGTCCGTGCCCGAGCCCATCGCGATGCCGAGGTCGGCGCCGGCCAGGGCCGCGGCATCGTTGATGCCGTCGCCGACCATCGCGACCGAGCGTCCGTCCGCCTGGAGTTCGTCGACGACGGCGATCTTGCCCTCGGGACGGACGTCGGCGACGACCTCGGTGATCCCGAGCTTGCCGGCGACCGCCTCGGCGGCTGAGGCATTGTCCCCGGTCAGCAGCACCGTGCGCAGACCGAGGCGATGGAGTTCGGAGATCGCCGAGGCGGCCCCGTCCCTCACCTCGTCGGCGACGAACGTCAGCCCGCGGAAGTCCCCGTCGACGGCCAGTGCGACGAGCGTCGCGCCCGCCGGAACCGCGTCGGGGGCGACGTCGACCGTGATCCCGCGTTCGCGGAGCAGATCGGGCCGACCGGCGATGACCTCGCGTCCGTCGATCCTCGCCTCGAGCCCTCCGCCGGGGATCGCGGTGAAGTCCTCGACCCTCGCCGAGGCGGTCGCCGCCCCGGCCGTGACACGCTCCGCCCGTGACGCCTCGACGATCGCGCGGGCCACCGGGTGCTCGCTCTGCTCTTCGAGGCGGGCGAGCACGGCGAAGTCCGCGTCGGACAGCTGCGAGCCGATGAGCGTCATCACGCCCGTCGTCAGAGTCCCGGTCTTGTCGAGCACGACGGTGTCGATCGACCGCGTCGACTCGAGCGCCTCGGGGCCCGAGACGAGGATCCCCAGCTGCGAACCGCGGCCCGAGGACACGGCGAGGGCCGTCGGGGTCGCCAGCCCGAGCGCACAGGGACACGCGATGATGAGGACCGTGAGCGCCGCATGCAGGCCCATCGCCCAGTCGCCGCTGATGAGACCCCATGCGAGGAACGTCAGCACGCTGATGACGAAGACGATCGGCACGAACACCGCCGAGATGCGATCGGCGAGGCGCTGTACGGCCGGTTTGCCCAGCTGTGCGCGGCTGACGAGATCGGCCATTGCCGCCAGCGTCGTCTCCGCGCCGACGCGTTCGGCGCGGACCTCGAGCACCCCTGAGGTGTTGATCGTCGCACCGGTGACGGTGTCGCCGACCCCGACCTCGACGGGGGCGGATTCGCCGGTGAGCATCGCCTCGTCGACAGCCGAGTGACCGGCGACGATGACCCCGTCGGTGGCGATCTTCTCGCCCGGACGGACGCGGAAGACGTCACCGACGCGGAGTTCGGCGATGGGCACCTGAACTTCGACGCGCTCGCCGGAACCGGACATGTCACCTGAATGACCGGACAGGCCACCTGAATGAGGGGACCCCGGACCGGAATCGGATGAGCCCTCGCCTGCCCCCGCCTCGGCACCGGGAGAACCGGGATCGGCCGCACGCAGCACGGTCGCCGACTTCGCTCCGAGGTCGAGCAGCATGCGCAGGGCGGCGGTCGCGCGGTTCTTCGCACGATCCTCGGTGAGCTTGCCGATGAGGAGGAACACGGTGATCGCCGCTGCCGCCTCGAACCACACGTGGTAGGTCCCGGGGATCGCCCAGCCGTGCCCGTCGACGACTGCCCGCAGCAGCGTCGCGTACGAGTACCCGCTGGCGACGATGATGCCGACGCTGACGAGGGTGTCCATCGTCGTCGACCCGCCCCGGGCGGCCTTGAACGCCGCGGAATGGAACGGCCACGCACCCCACGTGACGACCGGGAGGGCGAGGAGCCCGACGACCCACTGCCAGCCCGGGAAGTGCCAGCTCATCACCATCGAGACGGCGATGATCGGCACCGCGAGGATGAGGGAGCCGATGAACCGCGGCCGCAGGTGCCGGGGGTCGTAGTCGACGATCTCGGGACCCGCCGAGGCGGCTTTCCGCACGCTCGCACCGTACCCGGCCTTCTCGACGGCGGCGGTGACGTCGCCGTCGGTGAGGTCGGAGTCGATGACGACGTGGGCGGTGTTGAGCGGCAGATTGACCTCAGCGGTCACCCCGTCGAGGCGCGAGAGCCTCTTCTCGATCCGGGCCGAGCACGATGCGCAGGTCATTCCCGTGATGTCGAGATCAACCTCGCGCGACATCACTTGACCTCGTAGCCCGCTTCGTCGACCGCGGCGCGGATGTCCGCGTCGTCGAGGTCGGTGGTCGAGGTGATCGTCACGGGGGAGTCCCCGCCGGCGTTGAGGTCGACGGCGACGTCGGTCACGCCGGTCAGCGCACCGATCTCCTCCGTGACCGAGGCGACGCAGTGGCCGCAGGTCATTCCGCTGACGGTGATCGTGGTGGTGGTCATGTCTCCTGCTTTCTTCGCACGTCTCGCCGGCCGGTCGACCGGCGATCGACGCCGTGCCTCATCAGGTCAGCGCAGCCTCGGCGGGATGACCGTCCCGAGAGGAAGGGGGACGGAGCCCTGGAGGGGCGCTCAGCTCTTGATGAGTCGGGCGATGGCGGCTGAAGCCTCCTCGATCTTCTTGCGCGCTTCGTCCTCGCCGGCGGCGGAGGCGTCGACGACGCAGTGAGCGATATGCTCTTCGAGGAGGTTGATGGAGACCGCGTGCAGTGCGGCTGTGGCTGCCGAGACCTGGGTGAGGATGTCGATGCAGTACTTGTCCTCATCGATCATCTTCGCGATCCCGCGGACCTGTCCTTCGATCCGCTTCATCCGGCGTTCCAGAGCGTCTTTCTGCGGGGTGTATCCATGTTGCTCAGTCATGACCTGACTTTATACCCCCGTAGGGTATAGCGCAACCCCCGCCGAGGCGGTCCCTGTGCGATTCGTCTCATCACCCCGCCCGCGTCGCCCCGGTGCTCCTAGAATCGAGGCATGCGTGCTGTCAGACTGTTCCGCTTCCCCGTCAAGGGGTTCCCGGCAGAGGAGATCGCCGAGACGGTCGTCGATGCGAACCGCGGCATCCTCGGCGACCGGGTCGCCGCCTTCACGAACGGAAGCCTCGACGTCCCCGCCGACCAGTGGCAGCGATACTCCGCCTTCACGGTCCTGAAGAACGACCCTGACCTGCAGAGATGGCAGGTGGCCAGTGCCCCCGCCGAGGCGGTTCCCGCGCTCACGCTGACCGCGCCGGACGGGGAGGCGACGACCTTCCGCGCCGACGATTTCGAGAGCCGGGCCACCGCGGCGGAGTTCCTCGGCGCCCGCATACCCCCACAGGGCAGTTTTCCGCGCAGTCTCGTCGTCGCCGGACAGGGCATGTTCGACTCCCGTGAGTCCGGCATCTCGCTCATCAACCCCGCCACGGTCGCGGCCATCGGCGCCACCGACGAGGGGCGGGCGGCACTCGGCGCCGGCGACGACCTCGACCCGCTGCGCTTCCGCGGCAACGTCCTCCTCGACGGGCTCGCGCCGTTCGCCGAGTTCGGTCTCATCGGCCGGATCATCCGCCTCGGCGGGGTGCGGCTGGCGATCAGCCAGGCCATCGAGCGCTGCCCGGCGACGACCGTCAACCCGGTGACCACCGAGGTCGACGTCAACGTTCCGCGCCTGCTGGCCTCCGCGTGCGGCCACGTCCACTGCGGGGTCTATGGGCGGATCCTCGAGTCCGGGGTGATCACCGCCGGCGATGAGATCGTCGTCGAGGGCGAGGCGCCCCGGGAGCACGTGCCCACGGCGCGGACCCCGCGCTTCATGACGGTGCTCGACTCCCGGCAGATCTGCCACGACACCGTGGAGATCTCCCTGCGCGACGAACTCGGCTGGATCCGGGAGTTCGACGAGCCGGGGACCAATCTGCGCGTCCACCTCGAACTCGGGGCGCCGTTCTGGCGGACATATACGATCACCGACGTCACCGACGACATCGTCTCGATCGCCGTGCGCACGCAGGGCAAGGGGTCCCGGGCCGTTGCGAGCCTGCCGGCCGGGGAACGGGTGCTCGCGTCAGGACCGCATGGAACGATGACGGCAGATCGCGTCTTCGGCGGCACGACGGCGCTCATCACCGCAGGCATCGGGATCACCCCGAGCCTCGGACTGCTGCGCGAAGCGGCCCGTCAGCCGGTGGCCGTCGGGGCCGGCATACCCGGCAGCGGGGCTGAAGCACCTGCCGACGGGACTGAGGGCGTTGCCGTCGGGGCCGGCGCCTCCGTCGGCGGCAGCGCTGTGCCCGCAGCCGAGCGGCTCAGGCTCCTCCACGTCGACCGGGACCAGCGCACGGCGTGCCTGTGGAATCGGCTCCTCGACCGCGCCCACGGCACCGGTCTCCCCGTCGAGGCGCAGCATCGGGACACTGCGGTGGCCGGCCGCCCCGACCACGCCGAGCTCGTCGCGCTGCTGACCGGCTGCGACAACGTCATGGTGTGCGGGCCCGCGGACTTCACGCGCGCCGTCCTCGCCGCGGCCGATGAGGCCGGGGTGCCCGGCGTCCACCAGGAGACCTTCGCGTCCCCGCGGTCCGGGATGACCGAGGCGATCGCCGAATGGCCTCCCGCCGAGGTGACCCTCGCCGATTCGGGGACGAGCTTCCTCTGGGAGCCGACCCAGGGCACTCTCCTCGAGGCACTCGAGGCGCGCGGCATGCAGGCGGCGAGTTCGTGCCGCGGCGGATCGTGCGGCACCTGCTCGGTGCGGCTCGCCGCCGGTGCCGTCGCCTACCCGATCGAACCGGCAGCCCAGGTCGCCGCCGACGAGGTGCTCGTGTGCTCGGCCGTCCCCGCCGGTCCGATCAGCCTCGCCCTCTGACGGTTCCGACCGGGCCGGACAGCCCGGGCCGGACAGCCCGGGTGACACGATCCCGGCACGGCCGGGTGACACAATGGGGCCATGACGACCCCGGCCGACGAGACGACGCGTCCGACGCTCACGCGTGCGCTCGTGCGTCCCGTCGTGCGGCTCAGCCGTCGGGTGCGCTACGGGGTTGCCGGGCGGATCATGTTCGCGAACTCGGTCATGCTCGTCGGCATCATGGTCCTGACGACGAGCCTGCTCTACCTCCAGCTCTCGCAGATCAACACCGCCCGCCAGCAGGATCTCCTCCGCTCGGCCGCGGACAGCATCTCGCTGTCCCTCGGCATCGTCGACGCCGGTGACACCGACGTCAGCGATGACCTCCTCGCGCCGTCCTCCCGCGCCGACGTGCGCTCGATGCTCAACAACGTCGTCAACGAGTATCAGTTCGACACCGCAGCGGTCGTGCCGATCGACTACCTGCGCACCCCGCCCTCGCTCGGGTCCGCCGATCGCCGGGTCGCGATGGAGCGCAACATCGTCACCGCATCCTCGGGTGACATCCCCGATGACTCGATCGACCAGCTCGCCGCGTCGATCGGCCCCACCCGCATCCTCAGCGGGCGCTCCGTCGTCCGGTTCCTCGACGACGGCGGGGAGGGCGGCGGCACGATGTACGTCGTCACCCCGGTCTTCGCGAAGCATCTGGGCATCGACGAGGTGGGACCGAACACCGTCGTCGGCGCCGTCATCGTCGGCAACTCCGCCGACGCCGTCCGGGCCGGCTTCCTCGCCCAGAGCAAATGGCTCATCGGCATCGCGATCGCGACTCTGCTGCTCGGCATCGGCGCCTCGTGGGTGACCTCGCGCGGTCTGCGCCGAGTCACCGGCGACTACGGCGCCAACGAGCTGCGGGGCATCATCGAGTTCTACTCCTCCGTGCTCAAAGCGGTCTCCGAGGGTCTGCTGCTCATCGACCGGTCGCTCGGGATCGTCCTCATCAACGCCGAGGCGCGCCAACTCCTCGGCCTCCCGAGCGTCGGCACGAAGCGGCAGGGTGCGGGGTCGGCGGCGGATGGTACGGGGTCCGCCGAGGATGCGGGCGCGGGTCCCGGTGACGCGGCAGGCGTGGGATCCGACGAGACTCGTGGGCAGACCGGAACGACCGCGGACTCCGCAACGACCTTGGGAACAGGAACTACCGCGACCGACGGAACCCCTGCGGATTCCCGGGCGAAGCGGGACACCGAGGTGACTGCGGACACCGAGGTGACTGGGGCCTCCGCGACCGCCTCGGCGAGCGCCACACCCACCACCGCCTCGGCGAGCTCGAAGTCCACCACGACCACTCCCGACGCCGTCGAATCGACGACACCCGAGGGCGGCATCCCGCTGTCGGACCTCGAGCTGCCCGAGGCGCTCATCGACCTCCTGGCGTCGGGCCGCTGGGCCCGCAACGAGTTCCACTACACCGACGATCGGGTGCTCATCGTCAACCAGCAGCCGACCGATGAGGGCAGCGACACGTGGGTCGTGACGATGCGCGATCACACCGAGCTCGCCAGCTCACCGGTGAGCTCGTCTCGGTGCGCTCGTTCTCCGATTCGCTGCGCGCGCAGACCCACGAGTACGCGAACCGCCTGCACATGGTCATCTCCCTCCTCGAGACCGGTCATGTCGACGAGGCGATCGACTTCGCCGCGAAGGACCTCGACGACCTCAGCCGGGTCACCGGCGACGGGCAGATGAGCTTCGACCATCCCGTCCTCTCGGCGCTCCTGCTCTCGAAGATCGCCCAGGCCGGCGAGGTTGGCATCGACATGACGGTCGACACGGTCGGACTCACCGGCAGCCTCGGCGGGGATGACCGGGACCTCGCGACGATCCTCGGCAACCTCATCGACAATGCCTTCGACGCCCTGAGCAGGCAGGACGTGCTGCCGGAGAACAAGCGCGTCCACGTCCACCTCAGCGGCGCGGGCGGTGCGAGCGGGTTCACGATCGAGGTCAGCGACGACGGACCCGGCATCGCCGAGGAGGACCTCGACGCGATCTTCGAGCGGGGCTGGTCGACGAAGCACGACGGGGTGACGACCGACAGCGGGCGCGGCCGCCAGCAGACGGGCACCAGGGGAGTCGGACTCTCGCTCGTCGTCCAGGCCGTCCGCCGCCTCGGCGGGGCCATCGACGTCCAGGGCCGCGGCGAGGACGGAGACGAGTTCAGCGGGGCCGTGCTCACCGTCTGGCTGCCCGACGACATGGCCGCCGCACAGCGGACTCGGACTACCGAACAGTAGCGCCGGAGCGGGCCACAGGGAGGCTTGCCGACCGGCGCCGTCGGGCGACGACGGCCGTCGTCGCGGATGTGCCGAGCCTGGAACACATTCCCCGCAGCGCCCGTCGGACAGCGGTCTAGACTGGCGGCATGTCAGAGAGTTCTCAGCCTGATTCGAGCATCGGTGTGCTCGTCGTCGAGGACGAGGCCGTGGCGGCCCGCGCTCACGCGAAGTACATCGAGCGCATCGACGGCTACCACGTCGCCGGGGTCGCGAAGAACGCGACGCAGGCGATGGCGGCGCTGACCGGCAAGATCCTCGGCCTCGACCCCGACGGCATCGATCTCGTCCTCCTCGACATGAACCTCCCCGACGGTCACGGCCTCCAGGTCTGCCGGGCGATCCGCGGGCAGCGCGTCGACGTCGACATCATCGCGGTCACCGCCGCCCGCGACATGCAGATCGTCCAGGAGGCGCTGTCCTACGGGGTCGCGCAGTACATCATCAAGCCCTTCACGTTCCCCGTCTTCAAGTCGAAGCTCGACGCGTACTCCTCGTATCGCTTCCGCCTCGGCGCGGACTGTCCCGACGGCGAGGTGACGCAGAACGAGGTCGACACCGCGATCGCGGCCCTGCGCACGCACACCGTGACCGCGACCCCGAAGGGGGTTCCCGACGGGGTGCAGGGGGAGGTCAGGGGAGTGCTCACGGACAAGCCGGGGCAGTCCGCCGCCGAGGTGGCCACGAGCCTCGGCGTCTCCCGGGTCACCGCGCGTCGCTACCTCGAGGCGATGGCCGATGCGGGCATGCTCGAGCGCCGTCCCCGCTACGGCTCCGCCGGGCGCCCCGTCCTCGAATACACCGTCGTCGAACAGGAGTGAACCGGGACGTCCGCGGCCCGTGCGTCTGGGCGGCGGGCTCACCCCAGGGTGCGCAGGTGCTCGATCGCGAGCCGCGCGCAGTAGCCGATCGACGCATCGAGCTCCGGTTGGGAGAACGTCGCGATCGATGACCGGGTGAACACGGCGATGCTGTAGGCGGAGCCGTCGCTGTCGACGACGACCCCGGCCTCGTGCCGGAAGTTGAGGAACGTGCCCGTCTTCCCGTAGTACTGGACGGCATCCATCGGGAAGCCGGCGGCGATGCGATGGCGGAAGATCTGCTTCTGCAGCAGGCGCCGCAGCGTCGCCGACCCCTCGGGTCCGAGCAGCCGCCCGGTGTGGATGAGTTCGAAGAGCTTCGCGGTGGCGCGCACGGTGCCGGTGTTGAATGCCGAATCGGGCAGCTGCGGAACCCGCCCGGAGCGGGCGTCGGCGGCCGCGACGGCCAGGGCCTGCGCCTCATCGCCGGCGGCCACCTCGGCGAGGACGTCGTAGAGGTGGGACATCGGTGAGGTCACTTCGAACGACCGGATCCCGCCGCGGTGGAGCACGGTCATGATCCGGTCGGGTCCGACGAGGTCGAAGAGCGTGTCCGCGGCGGCGTTGTCGCTCACCGACAGGGCCATCGCGGCGAGATCGCGGACGCTCATCTCGACGGGGTCGAGGAGTCCCGCGATCCCCGTCCCGCCCGGGGTCGAGTGCGCCGGATCGACGAGGAGGCGCTGCGTGAGGTCGACGGCGCCGTCGGCGGCCGCGTCGAGGAGACCGGCGATGACGGCGACCTTGCCCACCGAGGCGAGCGGAATCCGCGCCGATTCCCGGATGCCCAGCGACCGGTGCGTGCCGAGGTGCTCCGCAAAGAGGAAGCCCTGCGCACCGAGGCCGGTCCACACTCCGTTGATCTCGTCGATGACGGTCGTCGCGCTCACGGTCGGAACAGCCTCTCATCGGCGTAGCGGCCGTCCCCGTCGGGGACCACCGCGTGCGTACGGTGGGGACGGGCCCCGAGGATCTCCGCGATCGCCGCTCTGAGCGCCGGGGCGGTCTCCATGAGTCCGGCGAGATCGCAGCTCTCCGACCCGACGACCTCGACGCGGCGGGCGAGTTCGACATCCCGGAGACTCCGGTGGGGAAGGCTGTGGGTGCGGGCCGTCTGCGGCGTGCACAGGAGCACCGACTCATGGGCGAAGACGTGGGTGACCGCGTCGAACTCGGAGTCGGCGACCCGCAGCTGCCCGAGGTGGATGCCGCGGGCGACGAGCGGGGTGAGCAGCCCGGAGTCGTGGAGGAGCCCGGCGTCCTCGGGCAGGAGGGTCACCGACTCCCGCTCTGCATGCCGGCCGAAGCCCATGCCCGGCGGCATGCCCCGCAGGTCCGCGGCGCTGATGCTCGAGGGTTCGGAGTGCGGGGCGAACCTCGGCGAGGCGGCGACGAGGTCGACGACGAGGTCGCTGACCTGACGCCGCCGTGACGTCGTCGCCGGTGCCCCGAGTCCGCGCACGTCGAGGCCCGCGTCGATCTCCCCGGCGCCGATGAGGTCATCGAGGTCCGCGGCCTCCGCCGGCGTGAAGCGCGGGGGAGCGCCGGCAAGGCGCAGCTCGCGGGTGGCGGCGATGAGGACGGCGGGGTCGAGCTGCCCGCTCACCCCGATGACGAGCCCCCGATCGCGACGGCCGGCGGTCTCGGCGAGCCCGTCGATGCGGCGGAGGATCTCGAGGACGTCGGGCAGCACCGCGCGGCCGGCGGCGGTGAGCCGGATCCGCCGTGAACTGCGATCGAAGAGGCGGACGCCGAGGTGCTTCTCGAGCTCGGCGACACCGCGGGAGATCGGCGGCTGCGCGAGCGAGAGCTCGTCGGCGGCCCGCGTGAAGCTCTCATGTTCGGCGACGGCGCGGAACATTTCGAGGCTCTTGAGGAGGTTCATCGACCCGATTCCACCTGGACGTATATCAGAAAGTGCATAGTTCGAACTCCATGTGATATTGGACATGCGAAGATGCTCCTGCCGACGATAGCACCATGAAGACCCGTTCTCGTCGGATCATCGGCGCCGCCGTCGTGCTCGTCCTCATCGGCATCGGCCTGCTCGCGCTGCGCACCCTGCCCGTCCTCCCCTCGAGCGCGGCCGAGGAGATCGCCGCCGATCTCACCTCCGGCAGCCTCGAGTCCCCGGTCTGGTCGACCGCGGATGCGCAGCAGAGCTTCGATGCGGTCGTCGCTGATCTCGCCGAGGCGGTGCCCACCCGTCGTGTCACCGTGGACTCCGTCGACGGCGGGGTGAGCTCGGCGACGGCGACGCTGCGCTGGGAGTGGGCCGTGCCGACCGGGAGCTCCGACGGTCCCTGGTCGTACACCACCGAGGTGCCGCTGCGCCGCAGCGGTGCGACCTGGGCTGCCGACTTCGCCGAGAGCGTCGTCCACCCCGACCTGCAGGCAGGCCAGGTCCTCGCAGTGACGAGGACACCGGGGACCCGGGGTCGCATCCTCGGGCAGGGCGACGAGGTCCTCGTCTCCGACGGGGAGGTCGTCGATGTCGGGCTCCAGCCGAGCAGACTCGACGATGAGACAGCGACGTTCGACCAGCTCAAGAGGTCCCTCGACGTCGATCCCGGTGAGCTCGCCGACCGCGTCAAGGCCGCCGACCCTGACGCCTTCGTCCCCGTCATCACCCTGCGCCGGGACGACTACGAACTCGTCAAGGGCGCGATCTTCGACCTGCCGGGCACGGTGTTCCGGACCCGCCTGCAGCCGCTGTCGCGGACGAAGGACTTCGCGGCGGCGACCCTCGGCAGCACCGCCCTGGCCGGCCCTGATGAGGTCGCCGCCGAACCCGAAGCGCTGACGCCCGAGTCCTACGTCGGCACGAGCGGCATCCAGCTCCTCTACGACCGGACGCTGCGGCCCACCCCCGGCCTCACGGTTCTCACACGGCCGGGCCCGGGCCAGGCGTCGACGCAGAGGCGGGACCGCCGCGGCGCCGGTGCATGAGGTCGCCGGCACCGACGGCGCGGACGTCGAGACGACGATCGACGTCGCCGTGCAGACGGCCGCTGACGAGGCCGCGAAGACAGGGACGAAGCCCACCGCGATCGTCGCGATGCGCCCGAGCGACGGCACCGTGCTCGCGGTCGCCAACGCCGATCCGCAGGGCGCGGCCTGGGACCGGGCACTGACCGGACAGTACCCGCCGGGGTCGGTCTTCAAGGTCGTCTCCGCCTCGGCGATGGTCGGCACCGGCATCGCCCCCGACGCGACGCTCAGCTGCCCGAAGACGACGACGGTCGAGGGCAAGCGCTTCAAGAACGCCGAAGACCACGTCCTCGGCGACGTCGACTTCACCGAGAGCTTCGCCCAGTCGTGCAACACCGCCTTCGTCGACTCCGCGCCCGACGTCACCCCGGCGGCGCTGAGCGAGACGGCACTGGCGCTGGGAATGGGCGAGGTCGACATCGGCACCGACTCGTACATGGCCTCGGTTCCCGAGGTCGACGACACCGTCGAGCATGCGGCGGCGATGATCGGGCAGGGCAAGGTGCTCGCCACCCCGCTGGCGGTGGCGACGATGGCCGCGAGCGTCGCCGCCGGCAGCACCGTCCAACCCCTCCTCGTCCTGCCCGACCGCAGGGACGGCGATGTCCCCGCCCCCGATCAGAAGGCGCTCGCCGAGGTGAAGGCGATGATGCGTCAGACCGTGACCGGCGGCACCGCCTCGGCGCTCGCCGACGTCCCCGGCGGCCCCGTGTACGGCAAGACCGGCACCGCGGAGTACGGCACCGACGTGCCCCCGCGCACCCATTCGTGGTTCGCCGGGTTCCAAGACGACGTGGCGGTCGCCGTGCTCGTCGAGGACGGCGGATTCGGCGCCGAGGCGGCTGTGCCCGTCGCCGACCGCTTCTTCACGGAGCTCAACTCATGAGACATCTGCTGAAGTTCCTCGCCCTGTCCGTGTGCGCCGGCATCGTCGCCGCGGGGCTCGCCATCCCCGCGGCCGGGTCCTCGGTCGCCGCCCTCGATGCGGGAAGGGATCTCTTCGACTCCCTGCCCGCCGAACTCGACGACCGGCCCCTCGCCCAGCCCTCGACGCTGCTGACGGCCGACGGGACGACGATCGCGACCTTCTCGTGGCAGAACCGGGACGAGGTGCCGCTGGAGGAGATCTCGCAGCCGATGCGGGATGCGACGCTCGCGATCGAGGACCGCCGCTTCTACGAGCACGGCCCCGTCGACGTCGAAGGCGTGGCCCGCGCCGTCGCGAAGAACCTCCTCACCGGGTCCCTCCACGGCGGATCGACGCTCACCCAGCAGTACGTGAAGAACGTCCTCATCAATGCCAGCGAGGCCGACGGCGACGAGCAGGGCATCGACCGGGCCAGGGACCGCTCCGGGACGAGCGGCATGGCGCGCAAGCTGCGGGAGATGCGGCTCGCGATCACCGTGGAGAACACGTACTCGAAGGACGAGATCCTCGGTCGCTATCTCAACATCGCCAGCTACTCGGGATCGCCCAACGTCTACGGCGTCCAGGCCGCCGCCCGCCAGTACTGGGGCGTCGACGCCGCCGACCTCACTATCGCCCAGGCTGCGACCCTGGCCGGGATCGTGCGCAACCCCTACGAGTACAACCCGCAGAAGAACCCCGAAGCGGTCATCGAGCGCCGCAACCTCGTGCTCGAGAAGATGGCCGAATACGGATTCATCACCCCCGCCGATCAGAAGGAAGCTGCGGCGTCCGGCCTCGAACTCAAGACGAACATCACCCCCAACGGCTGCGCCTCTGCCGGGGATCTCGCCTACTTCTGCACCTACGTCGAAAGCGCAGTGCTGAGCGATGAGCGCTTCGGGGCCACCGCCGACGAGCGGAAGGAGACCCTGCGCCGAGGCGGTCTGACGATCCGCACCTCCATCGATTCGGCCCTGCAGAAGAAGGCCGTCGAGGCTGTGCGCGCTCGCGTGCCCGTCGGCGATCGGTCCGGGGCGGCACAGGCTCTGGTCAGCGTCGATGTCGCCACCGGAGAGATCCGGGCGATGACCCAGAACACGGAGTACAGCCTCGGCGAGGAGGACGGGCGCGGACGCACCTCGGTCAACTACGCCGTCGACAGTCCCTTCGGCGGCGGCACCGGCTTCCAACCGGGGTCGACGTGGAAGCCGTTCGTGCTCGCCGCGTGGCTGGCCGAGGGTCGCAGCCTCGGCGACACCGTCAACGGCTCGGGGACCAACTACACGGGGTTCTCGACGCAGGGGTGCGACGGCCGCAACTACGCTGCGGCCGGCTACAACCCGCGCAATGCCGGGGACTCCGGCGGTGCGAACGGCGGGATGACCGTGCTCGAGGCGACGAAGAGGTCGGTGAACAAGGCCTACGCGGACATGGCCTCGCAGCTGAACATGTGCGACATCCGCGATACGGCGACCAGCCTCGGCGTGCGACTGGGCACGGGCGAGGAACTGTCGACGGCGACGCTCGCCGACGGCACCGAACAGGTCCTCTATCCGTCCTCGATCCTCGGGACGGTCTCCGTCTCGCCGCTGACGATGGCCTCGGCGTACACGGCGTTCGCCAACCACGGGACGAAGTGCGCACCGCAGGCGATCGTCACCGTCACCGACTCCGCAGGCACGGAGATCCGCGGTTCCGGTGGGAACGAGGGGTGCGCCGAGGTGATCGACCCGACGATCGCCGACACCGTCGCGTATGCGCTCAGTCAGACCTTCGAGGGCGGGACGACGACCAGGCTGCGCATCGGCGCACCGGCGGCGGCGAAGACGGGGACGACGAACTTCGAGGTCGGCGCGAGCTGGCTCGTCGGGTTCACCCGCGGCCTGTCGACGGCGGTGTGGACGGGGGACCCCGAGGGCATGCGGGACTGGCGGCGGAACTCGCGCGGGTCGATGCCGAGGATCGTCTACGGGGAGACCGTCTCGGGTCCGACGTGGCGGGAGTTCATGCGCTACGCGGGACCGCGCGCGGAGACCGGCGGCTTCCCGCGGCCCGCCGGGGCGGGCGCCTCCAGCGGCGGCGCCTCCAGCGGAGGTTCGGACCGGTCGGGGGAGGACTCCTCGGCACGAGATGATGTCGGCCAGCCGGGCGATGCTGGAAAGCCGGACGATGCTGCGAAGTCGGACGATCCGGCGAAACGGGATGACGAGGCAGGGTTGGGAGGGACATGAATCCGCGGTCGATCGGCGGCGCTGTCGGGTTCGGTGTCACTGCGCTCGTCGCCTTCGCGTTCCCCATCGCGATGTTCGCCTTCCTCGGGCTCATCGCGTACTCCGGCTGCTTCATCCGCTGCTCGGGTCAGCCGCAGACGGACTGGGTGGCCACGCTGTCCTACCTCGGCGTCTCCGGCCTCCTCGTCATCGACATCGGACTGTGGGCGTGGGCGGGATACCGGTGGGGCCGGGTGGTGCCGCTCATCATCGCCGCGGTCCCCGTCGTGCTCGCCGGCATCGTCTTCGGCATCGGCACCCTCGCCGGCGGGTTCTGAGACCACGGGAGGGTGCTCGGCCGAGGTGCGGACATGAGCGGAAGTCGTCCACTGAGAAGTCGTCCACTGTTGAGGAGAGAGAAGATGATGTCACTGACACTGCGAACCCGGATGCTGCGCGCTTCGGCCGCGCTGGCCTGCACGAGCGGCCTCATCCTCGCCGCCGGCTGCCAGGAGAGCGGGACGGACAGTGCCGCGGACGGAGCCGATCCCGCTGCGTCCACCTCGACTGGGGTGCCCACGGAATCGGGTGACCGGACCGCTGCGGCCCCAGCCGACGCTGCGGACTCCTCCTTCACGCAGCTCGAAGACGACTTCGATGCCCGGGTCGGCGTCTACGCCGTCGACCTCGACACGGGCCGGGAGGTCGCCTGGCGCGGCGATGAGAGGTTCGCGTACGCGTCGACGATCAAGGCGATGGCCTCGGCGGCGCTGCTCGACGAGGTGGGGACGGACGGCCTGTCGAAGGACGTGGCGATCTCACGCGACGACATCGTCAGCCATTCGCCGGTGACCGAGACGAAAGTCGGGGGCACGATGACGCTCGCCGAGCTCTGCGAGGCCGCGATGACGCAGAGCGACAACGGCGCGGCGAACCTCATCTTCGCCGAGCTCGGGGGACCGGCATCCTTGGATTCCCGCCTCGACGACCTCGGCGACACCGGGACCACGGTCTCCCGCACCGAACCCGGGCTCAACGAAGCGAAGCCCGGGGATCCGCGCGACACGACGACCCCACGCGCCTCGGCGGACAATCTCCGCGAATACGTCTTCGGGGGAGTGCTCAGCGACGACGAGGCGACGACCCTGACCGACTGGATGAAGGCGACCCAGACCGGGGACACCCTCATCCGCGCCGACCTGCCCGAGGACTGGACCGTCGGAGACAAATCCGGCACCGGGTCCTACGGGTCCCGGAATGACCTCGGCATCGTCTGGCCGGGCGACGGCGGGCCGATCGTCATCTCCGTCCTGTCGTCGAAGGATGAGAAGGACGCCGAGGCGGACGACCGTCTCATCGCCCGCGCCGCAGCCGCCGCCGTCGACGCGATCCGGTGAGTCGGCGGGCACCGCGACGACCGCGCGCTCGCTCGGCAGGGGCACCGCCGGACTGTTCGGCGACTGTGCTGCAGGCGCTCTCGGATCTGCATGACCGCCTCGGTGCTGGGCCGCTGACCATTGACGACGGTGAAAATATGTCCGGAAGCCTCCCCTGTGTCCGGGTCAGCTGATAGTCTCAAGCGCGGATCACCTGTAAGGGAAACTTGCCGGCGAGCAACCACCCTGAGTGCACCTTTCCCATGAGCGAACGGAATCAGCGATGTCCGAGTTCGAATCTGAGTCACGCCCCGGCACCGGACAGGAGTCCGGCACTCCCGAGAAGGAGCGCGGACGCCGACGGTCGATGCTCGTCGCCGCCTTCGGCACCGTCGTCGAATGGTACGACTTCTCGATCTTCTTCTACGTCGCGACGACGCTGACGACGGAGTTCTTCGGCGGGCAGGCCGATTCGCTGCTGCTCACCCTCGGCGTCGGCGCCGCCGGCTTCCTCTTCCGACCCCTCGGCGCGATGGTCTTCGGCCACCTCGGCGACCGCGTCGGGCGGAAGCAGGCACTCGTCGTCTCCGCCGTCCTCATGGCCGTCTCGATGCTCGGCATCGCCGTCATACCCGACTACAACACGATCGGCATCTGGGCGGGCGTGGGCCTCGTCTTCTTCCGCTGCCTCTCCGGCTTCTCCGTCGGCGCCGAGTACACCGGCATCATGGTCTTCCTCATGGAATCGGCCAAGCCCGGCAAGCGCGGCGTCGCCGCGTCCTGGGCGGCGGCGAACAGCGAGGTCGGTGCGCTGCTGGCCGTCGGATCCGGGGCGCTGCTGGCCAACACCCTGTCCACCGAGGCGATGGAGACGTGGGGCTGGCGTGTGCTCTTCGTCCTCGGCGCGGTGCTCGCCGCACTCATGGTGCCGCTGCGCCGGATGATGGTCGAGACGGACACCTTCAAGCGCCTCCAGCAGGCGGAGAAGAAGGACGTCGCCCTCCAGCGGTCACCGCTCATCACCGCGCTCGTCGAACAGCCGCGCGCGATCCTCGTCGCGTTCCTCATCTCCTCGATCGGCTCGGTGAGCTACTTCCTCAACATCACCTACGTCCCCACCTACATCGAAGAGGTGGCGCAGGTGCCGAACTCGGGATCGCTGGCGCTCGGCACCGTCGCCGCGGTCGTCGCGATCGTCGTCACCCCGTTCTTCGGCGTCGCCTCCGACAGGTTCGGACGCAAGATCGCGCTGGCCGGGCTCATGGTCGTCTTCGTCTTCACGACGATTCCCGCCTATGTGCTGCTGAGCAACGACTCGGCGGCCATCGCGATCGGCGGCGCGGCGTTCCTCGCGATTCCCGCCGCCGGCTGGAGCGCGGTGGCCGCGGCGATGATCCCCGAGCAGTTCACCGGAACCAGCCGCTTCTCCGGCATGGCGATCGGCTACAACGTCGCCACCGTGCTCTTCGGCGGGCTCTCCCCGCTCATCGCGACCGCGCTGATGAGCTCGACCGGCATCACGCTGGCCCCGGCGATCTACGCGACGGTCGTCGTCATCGTCGCCGGTGTCCCGGCGCTGCTGCTGGCCCGCAGCATGGGGAACAAGACGCTCGCCGAGGTCGACGCCGACCGCCACCTCGTCCCGGCATAGGACGGGTCGAGGTGGCGTCAGGGTTCTCGCCGCCGAGGTGAGGCGCCCCAGTAATCGGGCCTGGGCCTCGACCTGCGGCCGGCGAGTTACTGCGCGGCGGCCGTAGCCGGCGCATCCTCCTCGGGGGCCCGGTTCCGCTGCCGGCGGCTGAGCACCGTGAGCAGGCCGAGGACGAGTGCCGAGGCCAGGGCCGACCCGCCGAAGAGGAGGAAGTTCATCGACGGTGCGACCCCCTGCATCCCGAGGAGGATGCCCGAGACCTGCGGGGCGAGCACCGCACCGATGCGACCGACGCCGAGCGCCCAGCCCAGGGCCGTGCCGCGCAGATTCTCTGGGTAGTGTGACGCGATCGCCCCGATGATGAGCGACTGGGTGCCGTGGGTGCCGATGCCGGCGAGGACGAGCGCGATGTAGATCGCCGCCGTCGCCGTCGTTCCGCTCATCAGGGAGACGAGCGCGACTCCCGCGACACCCGCGGCGACGGTCGCCGTCGGCAGGATGCCGAACCGGTCCCCAGCCCACGCGGTGAGCACGGATCCGACGACGGCACCTAGGTTGAGGGCGAGGGTGAAGGCGAGGGCCGGACCGAGGTCGGCCCCGGAATCGCGCATGATCTTCGGCAGCTGCGTGCCGAGGCCGTACCACGCGAAGAGCGTGAAGAGGGTGGTGAGGGCGAAGAGGATGGAGAAGGTCAGCCAATGCGGACCGAGCAGGGTGCTGAACCCGGCCTTCCCCCGGCCGGCAGATCCCCGGTCCGCCACCGGCGTGCGCACGGTCGAGGTCTCCGGCAGCACCTTCCAGGCGACGGCGAGCAGGACGAAGGACACGATGGTGATCCAGAACATCGACCGCCACCCGAAGGCCGGGATGAGAGCGAGTCCGGTCAGTGCCGCGATGGCACCGCCGATCGGCACTCCCGACATCATGAGGGTCGCCATCGAGCCGCGCCAGCGCGGCGGGACGAGCTCAGCGGTGAGCGCATTGGCCGACGGCACGAGTCCGCCGAGCCCGAGCCCGGCGATGAGGCGCAGCGCCCCGAAGACGCCGGGGTTCGGGGCGACGGCGCACAGCACGGTCGCGACGGCGAAGACGATGACGCACACGAGGATCGTCTGTCGCCTGCCCAGGGCATCGGCGAGACGACCGGCGACGACGGCGCCGATCATCATGCCGAGGAACGCCAGCGATCCGAGGGTGCCGGCCGATCCCGGCGTCAGCCCCCAATCGGTGGTTTCGATGAGTGAGTTCTGCACGGCGCCGTAGACGATGAGGTCGTACCCGTCCATGACGATGAGAAGCCAGCAGATGATGACAGCTGCCCAGCGGTGCGCTTCACTGCGCACCGGGGCCTTGAGCGTGGTCTCGGTCATGGGTGACACCGTAAGGAGCGTGTGAATCCGATCACGAGACAATTCTGCTCTGCGGAATCTGTGAGTCGGTTACGGTTAGGCTATGCCGCAGCACTTCAGCATTGTCAAACGCCCTGACCATGCCATCGAATCCGTCGACAACGCTCTGCTGCTCATCGATCTGCTGCGCCGTCATCCGCAGGAGGGCGTGCGGGTCGCCGATGTCGCCGACTACCTCGGGGTCGCGCCCTCGAGTGCGCACCGGCTGCTCTCGACCCTGCTCTACCGCGGGTTCGTCACCCGCGGCGCCGCCCGCCAGTACCGGGCGGACCGGCGCTCGGCGTCGCCGATTCGCAGGGCACCCAATCCGTGCCCGGTCCCGTCCTCGACGTCCTCGCGCAGCTGAGTGCTGACACCGGGGAGACCGTCTCGCTGCTGCGTCGCCGCGGGGTGAGCGTCGAGTTCCTCACGACGGTCGAATCCCGGCAGCGTCTGCGCGTGGGGGAGCGGACCGGGACCGTGCTTCCGGCACGGCTGACTCGGGCGGCAAGGCTCTGCTCGCCGCCCTCGACGATGCGTCGATCCGCTCGCTCTACGCCGGGGGACGGACCCCGGCCGAACGGCTCGCCGCCCATGATCTCGTCAAGCTGCTCGCGGAGATGACGGACGTGCGCCGCGTCGGCTATGCCCTCAACCTCCGCCAGACCGAGGCCGACATCAGCGCCCTCGGGATCGCCGTGCCCCGTGCCGGGGGTCTGCCGCCGCAGAGCGCGGTGGCGCTCAGCGCGCCCGCGGTGCGGACGAAGCAGCTGATCTCGGAGTCCTCGATCGACCTCGTGCGCCGCGCCTGCGCCGATCTTGCCCGCATCGCGGCGGAGATCGACACTCCGGAGCCGGGGAGCGCAGCAGACAACGACTGACCCATGCAAGCGGTCTCGCCGTCGTGTTCGAGCGCACGGGACTCCACTCGGAGGTCGCGAGCGCATTCCGCGCCGGACAGAATGAGGGGTCGACCCCGGACTAAGCGGCAGGGCGGGATGCGCCGTCGCCGCTCCGAGCGGCTCGCCGGCGACCAGCGAACTCGCGTCGCATCTGTGCGAACCCGGCTGTCATCGCGACGATTCCGAAGACGATGAAGACCGTGCGAACCCACCCGTCGGAATCGGTGAACAGCTGGTTCGGCAGCACGAACAGGAAGGTCGCGCCGACGAAATACCAGACGGCTGTCGACCTCTGATCAGTGTGACCCTTCTTGCTCATCGGGAGTTCCTTCCACTCGTTCCTCGAGAGCCGCAGCTCCGCCGAGCCCGTATCGCTCTGTCCGGCAGTTCCTTCGGCCCTGGTGTCTCTTCGAGTCTAGGAATGACGCCGATGGACCCACATCCCCCAGGCGGGGGAGACCGGCGTCCGTCGCGCGATCGAAATCCGCGATCGCATCCGCATCCCTCGCGCGCAAGTGCACTGATCGCCCTCCCATCTCTCCGTCGCCGCATGAGTTCCAGGAAAGCCTCATCAACCCCAGGACGAAATGGTCAGGCATGCCCGCGCAGAATCTGTCCAGAACGACCTCAGCTCCGCCGCGACCAGTGTGCAACCGGCCCAGCACGGCGCCGCACGCCCGGCCGCCCCGCGCACTGACGCAGTGGGGCGACACATACGCGGTGAACCGACACCTACGCGCCGAACCGACGCGTCCAGTGCTCCGCGCCGCCGTTCTCCGGACGCAGAGTGTCGATCATCGAGTCCGAAATCGACACTCTGCGTCCGCGACTTCGGCAGGGGTACTGGGAGACATGCTTCTTGCGGGTGTACCGCGAAGGCATCCCCATTGGTGCACTGGAGACCTCAACCCGCCCCCGCCACCGCCTCGGCGCTCCCGGCAGATTCCGTCCAGCGGAATTTGCTCCCCTCCGGCCCCTGACGCTCGATAGCCTCGGCGCAGAATCAGCACTGTGGCCGAGGAGGTCCCGATGACGCGCCCTGCACCGACGATGACGAACCCCGATCCCACCGCGGAGGAAGCCGCGGAACTCGACGCGATGTACCAGACGATGGCCGCGGAGAACATGATCCCGCTGTGGACGCAGCTCGACGAGCTCATGCCGCCGACCCCCGCCTCGGCGGCGGTGCCGCACCTCTGGCAGTGGAAGACGCTGCTGCCGCTGGCCGAACGCGCCGGCGACCTCGTGCCCGTCGGCCGCGGAGGGGAGCGCCGCGCGATCGCGCTGGCCAACCCCGGCCTCGGCGGGGCACCGTTCGCCACGCCGACGCTGTGGGCGGCGATCCAATACCTCGGCGGGCATGAGGTCGCCCCTGAGCACCGGCACTCGCAGAACGCGTTCCGCTTCGTCGTCGAAGGGGAGGGCGTGTGGACGGTTGTCAACGGCGATCCCGTGCGGATGTCGCGCGGTGACTTCCTGCTCACCCCGGGCTGGAACTTCCACGGCCACCACAACGAGACCGATCAGCCGATGGCGTGGATCGACGGTCTCGACATTCCCTTCGTCCACTACGCCGACACGTCGTTCTTCGAGTTCGGCATCGACCGGGTCACCGACGAATCGACCCCGGACATCTCCCGGTCCGAGCGGCTGTGGGGCCATCCGGGACTGCGGCCGCTCTCGGGACTGGCGAACACCGTGAGCTCGCCGATCGGCGCCTACCGCTGGGAGCACACGGATCGCGCGCTCACCGAACAGCTGCGACTCGAGGACGAGGGCTTTCCCGCGACCGTCGGCCAGGGCCATGCGGCGATCCGCTACGTCAACCCGACGACCGGCGGGGACGTCATGCCGACGATCCGCGCCGAATTCCACCGCCTCCGCGAAGGCACGAGGACCCCGGTGACCAGGCGCGTCGGCTCCGAAGTCGTCCAGGTCTTCGAAGGACGGGGACGCATCCTCGTCGACGATCGGACGTTCGCGGTGGAGAAGGGCGACCTCGTCGTCCTTCCCTCGTGGTCGGCCGTGAGCGTTGAGGCCGACACCGGCCTCGACCTCTTCGCGTTCAACGACCGCCCCATCATCGAAACCCTGAATTTCGCTCGCACCCACGTCGAAGGAGAACACCAGTGAGACTTGCCACCATCGCCACCGGATCCACCGCCCGCGGAACCGACCCCGCCTCTGCCGCCGCCGTGCTCAGCGGCGATGACTACCTCGTCATCGACGGCTTCACCGACGTCGGCGATCTGCTCGCCACCGAGAACTGGGAGGCCACCGTCGCCGAGGCGCTCGCGAACCCCGCAGCGACCGTGCCCGGTGCCGACGCCGAGGTGCTCCAGCTCATCACGCGCCCGGGCAAGATCATCTGCGTGGGGCTCAACTACCGCAGCCACATCCTCGAGATGGGACGCGACCTGCCCGCATACCCGACGCTGTTCGCGAAGTTCGCCGAGACGCTGACCGGGCCCTACGCCGATGTGCCGTTCGCCCCGGAGGACCCCGAGCTCGACTGGGAGGGCGAGCTCGTCGTCGTCATGGGCAAGCAGGTCCGCCGGGTCGACGAGACCGAGGCGGCCGCGGCGATCGCCGGCTACACGATCGCCAACGACATCTCGATGCGCGGCTGGCAGTTCCGGACGAAGGAATGGCTGCAGGGCAAGATGTGGGAGGACTCGACCCCTCTCGGGCCGGTGCTGACCACCGCTGACGACTTCGACCCCGCCGAGGCGGTGCTCACGACCACCGTCAACGGCGAGGTCATGCAGGAGCACGCGATCGGCGACCTCGTGTTCTCCCCGGCTCACCTCGTCTCCTACATCTCGACGATGATCACGCTCGAACCCGGCGACATCATCCTCACCGGCACTCCCGGCGGAGTCGGGCGGGCCCGTGACCCGCAGGTCTACCTTTCCGTCGGCGACGAGGTGACCGTGTCGATCGACGGGATCGGGCAGATCGCCAACCGGATCGTCGACGCGGACGCCCCGGGCGCCGCCGGCGAATCCCGCCTCGCCACCGCAGGCAGCACGGCCGACGCAGGCTGAGGACCCATGGTCGCCAGACACGATCTCACGACTGACCCCGAACTCCGGGACGAGCTGCTCACCGTCCGCCGCGGCACGGCGTTCTTCGCCCGGAAGGTCACCGAGCTCTCCGACGCCGACTTCGACGAGCCGAGCCTCCTGCCCGGCTGGGCGCGGCGCCACCTCATCGCCCACGTCGGGTACAACGCGCGGGCGCTGATCCGCCTCGTCCAGTGGGCGAACACGGGCGTCGAGACCCCGATGTACGACTCGCCCGCGGCCCGCGATGCCGAGATCGACTTCGGGGCGACCCTGCCCGTGCGCGCACTGCGCCACCTCAACGACCACGCCGCCATCAGCCTCGATGTCGAATGGCGAGACAGCCCGGACGCGGCGTGGGAGGCGACGGTGCGCACCGCGCAGGGACGGGAGGTCCCGGCCCGGGAGACCGTGTGGATGCGCACCCGGGAGGTCTGGCTCCATGCCATCGACCTCGCCAACGGCGCCCGCTTCTCCGACGTCCCCGAACCCGTGCTCGCCCGCCTTCTGCGCGACATCACGGGCACCTGGCGGGCTCGCGGCACCGATGCGGGCCTCGTTGTCGCGGTCGACGGGTGGGCAGACCGCCTCGGCGACCTCGAGTCCGAGGACCCGGCGATCGTCAGCGGGGAACTGCCGGACCTCGTCCGCTGGGCATCGGGCCGCGGTGACACCGGAGTGACGTCATCGACGGGAGAGATCACGCCGGCGCCGAGGTGGCTGTAGCCGTCGTCGACGACAGCGCAGTCATCATCGCCCGCCACGACCGGTTCCGTCGTGGCGGGCGATGTGCGTTCGTGCCGGTTCCGTCGTGGCGGGCGATGTGCGCTTCTGCCGGTTCTTCAGTGAGGGGCGACGGGCGCTGAACCCTCAGGCGGCGGGAGACGTCGCCTTCCACGCGGCCACCTCGTCGCGGGCGAGCTGAGCAGCCTGCCCGACATAGGTCGCCGGGGTGAGCGCGGTGAGACGGGCCGTCTCCTCTGCGGGCAGACCGAGACCGGCGACGAACTCCTGGAGATCGGCCTGGTGGATGCGCTTGCCGCGGGTGAGCTCCTTGAGCTTCTCGTACGGGTTCTCCATGCCGGGCACGCCCTGGAGGCCGGCGGCGCGCATCACCGACTGGATCGCCTCGCCGAGCACCTCCCAGTTCGCATCGAGGTCTGCGGCCAGGGCGTCCTCGTTGATCGCGAGCTGACCGAGGCCCTTGACGAGGTTGTTCAGCGCGAGCACCGAATGGCCGTACGCGACGCCGATGTTGCGCTGCGAGGTCGAATCCGTGAGGTCACGCTGCATCCGCGAGGTGACGAGGGTCGCGGCGAGCGAATCGAGCAGTGCCGATGAGAGCTCGAGATTCGCCTCGGCGTTCTCGAAGCGGATCGGGTTGACCTTGTGCGGCATCGTCGACGAGCCGGTGGCGCCGGCGACGGGGATCTGCTTGAAGTAGTTCATCGAGATGTACGTCCACATGTCGGTCGCGAGGTTGTGCGCGATCCGGTTGAACCGGGAGACGTCGGCGAAGAGCTCGGCGTCCCAGTCGTGCGACTCGATCTGCGTGGTCAGCGGGTTGAACGTGAGGTCGAGGCTGCCCTCGACGAAGGTGCGGGCGATCTGCGGCCAGTCCGCACCGGGCACCGCGGCCAGGTGGGCGGAGTACGTGCCGGTGGCGCCGTTGATCTTGCCGAGGAAGTCCGTCGCGGCGATCCGCTCGTACTGGCGGCGCAGGCGGTGGACGAAGACGGCGAGCTCCTTGCCCATCGTCGTCGGGGTGGCCGGCTGGCCGTGCGTGTGGGCGAGCATCGGGACCTCGGCGAGGCTCTCGGCGGTCTCGGCGAGGGTGTCGATGAGGGCACGGGCGCGGGGGAGCCAGACCTCCTCGGTGGCGCCCTTGATGCCGAGCGCCCACGAGAGGTTGTTGATGTCCTCCGAGGTGCAGCAGAAGTGGACGAGTTCGCTCAGGTCCTCGGCGCCGATCGCCACTAGCGCGTCCTTGATTGTGTATTCGACGGCCTTGACGTCGTGCACGGTGACCGCCTCATGGGCGGCCAGTGTGGCGATCGTATCCGCGTCGAACCCCTCGGCCCACTTCCGCAGGGCCGTGACCTCCGCCTCGGTGAGGGTGCGCACGCCGGGAATCACGGAGTTCTGCGCGAGGTGGATGAACCATTCGACCTCGACCCGGATGCGGTTGCGGTTGAGGGCGGCCTCGGAGAGGTGATCGACGAGGTCAGCGGTGTCTTTGCGGTAACGGCCGTCGAGCGGTCCGAGGGCGATGGCGGGCGAGACTTCAGCGAGTGAAACGGTCGGCATGACCTCATTTTCTCACGGGCCCGGAGCCGTCCGCTCACGGGCACGGAACCGCTCACTCACGGGTCGGTGCCTGTGGACGGCGCGGGGACTCGCGTGCGTGGGGCCTGTGGACGCTCAGTCGCTGTCCACAGTGGCGACGCGGGGTCTTCAGCGGAAGCGCTCCGGTCTCCTAGGGTGCCGGCACAGGATCGGGCGTTGGGCTCGTGCAGGTCTTCTCGTGCAGGGGACGGGCATGGTGCTCGCGCCGCTGACAGGAGCGCGGCTCGCACTGGCCTCGCGCGACCAACGGGGACACGGCTCGTGCCGGGGAAGGGGATGGAGCGATGATCACCGACGAACTCGCGGCCAGCCGCGACGGGTGGCGGCAGCGGGCCAATGAGCTGCGTTCGCTCGCGACCGCGGCCCGGCAGATCGACGGGTGGGATTCGCCCGCCGGCCGGATGCTCGTCGACCGGCTCGGTTCGTGCGCCGAGGCGATCGCGGGCCTCGCCGACCGGGCCGACGATCTCGCCGAAGCGTACGACCTCCATCTGCAGGTCGTCTCCGTCGGCGGACGGATCCAATTGTGAGAGGGAGGGGATGATCGTGGCGGAGGCAGGCCACGGGCACGCCGCAGACGGGAGTGCCGAGGAACACCGCGCCGCCGAGCGGCTGCTCGCGTCCCGGCACGTGCTCAACCACGACCGGGCGGCGGCCAAGGACAGCGTGCTCGGCACCCGGTGGATCACCGTCGATCTCGAGCGGATCCGCCGGCTGCCCCACCGCCTGCGCTGTCTGTGGCCGAAGCAGCTGCTGCCCACCGGTGACCGTGCCGGCGCCACCGGATCTCGGGCGACCGCCTCGGCGGGAATGGTCGTCACCCCGACCGCGGCCGGCCTGCGCGAACATCCCACCGACGTCGTCCGACCCCGCGACCTCGACGTCCTCTCCGCCTGGCTCGCCGGCTTCGCGAGCGAACTCAACCTCACGCGGTTCCGGCTCGGCATCGCCGTCGGCGGCGCTGACGCCGCTCTCACCCTCGAGATCGCCGGCTGTGCCGACACCGCCCTGGCGATGCTCGCCCTGCGCGGCACGGACTTCTCCGACTTCGCCGGGTTCGAGTTCCTCCGCCGCCTCGACATCACCGATCTCGCCGTCGTCGGTGAGGAGCTCACCGACCTCATCACCGGTGACTGCGTCCTCACCCTCACGTATGCCGGGGTGCGGAACCGGTCCGGGATGGAGTTCCTCCACCGGCAGGGCGACTCCTGGCACCGTCCGCTCCTCGAGCGCGGCACGGCCGGAGTGACCGTGGCTGAGATGGAGGACGTCGGCGCCGAGGCGGTGCGGATGCTCATCGCGGCCACCCTCGCCGAGCTCTGCCGCACCGAGGAGGCGGCCCGATGATCGCGACGCGCACCCGCGGCGGCGGGCGGATGACGATCGACGACCGGGCCGAGCTCAGCGGCACCGACCTCGAACGGATCGTCCGGCGCATCGGCGATCTCAATGCCGCCGGTGCTGTCGCCGACTTCGACCTCGCCACCCTGCTCACCCAGGTGCCCTCGCCGCTGACCGCCCTCAACCTCGATCGCGCACGGCTCGTCTACCACCAGCAGCTCACCGTCGTCCTCCTCGAACTCGAGGCCACGACGCTCGCGATCCGGACGGCCGCGCTCGCCTACCGGGAGGCGGAGAAGGGGGTGAGCGAGGTCTTCGGCGGCCTCCTCGACGGGCTCGGCTACGTCACCGGCCGTGTCATCGCCATCAGCCTGCCCGTCGTCATCCCCGCGGCGGTCGTCGTCGGGATCCCCGTCTACGCCGCGGCCACGGTCCTCGACGCGGTCGGTGCCGACGACCTCGTCGAGCGACAGTTCGGGATCGACCTCGCGCAGACGACGGATCGGCTCAAGGAGGACCTCACCCGCCTCGTGTTCGAGAACTCGGACGCCACGGGCGCCGTCATCGAACACGTCCTGCCCGGCATGGTCGTCGGGTTCCTCGGTCTGCCGCCGCAGCTGCTCGCCGTCGACAGCGACACCACCCTGTGGCCCCACGACTCCGGATCGATGACCGCCTGGGTGCTCGCCGCGGCGAACCTCGTCGGCCTCCTCACCCCCTCCGAGGTCGAGGTGTGGAAGGCGGAGGGTCTCACCCCGGCCCATGCGCAGCCGCCGGCCGATGTCGCCGAGCTCTACAGCAGGGAGGCCGCGCAGCACCGCGGCGTCGACTCGGGACAGGTGCGCATCGAGGAGGTGAGGTCACCCGACGGCACGACCCGCTACATCGTCTACGTGCCGGCCACCACCGACTGGTCGCCGGAGCCGGGGGATAACACGACGGATCTGACGACGAACGTCGAGGGCATGGCCGGCAACGACACCGTGATGCGCGAAATGGTCCGGCAGGCGATCGCCGACGCCGGGATCGGCAGCGACGCCGAGGTCATGCTCGTCGGCTACTCCCAGGGCGGCATCACCGCCGGCTCCCTCGCCGCCGATCCGGCATTCCTCGCTGATGTCAACGTCACGGCACTCGTCACCGTCGGCGCCCCGATCTCCGACTTCGCCATCGACGAGAGCGTCGACGTGCTCGCCATCGAACACGAACAGGACCTCGTGCCCGACCTCGACGGGAACGAGGACCCCGCCCGGGACCGCTGGACGACGATCACCGTCGACTACGACCCCGACGAGCTGCGGAAGGCCCCGAACCTCGCCGACAAGTCCGACGCCGAACTCGACGAGATGTTCTCCTCGGCCGGCGCCGCGCATTCCTCTGCGGCGTACTCGGCCTCCCTGGCCCTCATGGTCGGTGCCGGACACCCGGCTCTGCGGCGCTTCACCACCCGCAACGCCGGGTTCTTCTCCGGAGACATCACGGAGACGAGGGACTACCAGGGCAAGCGGAAGCGGAGGTGAGAGGCACGGGATTGCCGACACCGTCTGACAGGCGACCCTTCGACATGCGACTCTTTCATGTGCGGTGGTCGGACTCCCAACCACCTCGGCGAAGATCGACAATTCCGCCTCCGGGCTTTGGCGACGCCCGCCAGGCCATCGGTGCCATCCGTAGGCTGACCACGACCGATGCATTTCGACGTCGATGCGGACCACCGGTTCGCAGCGGTGCCGACAGCACCCTGGCGGTGGCACGGGCACCCCTGATTCTGTATCGTAGGGGTACCTGTGAATCAGATCACGCGAGGGCGATTCCTTCCACCAGAGGCGTTGCCCGCAGCACACTGTCCGCCACCGGTCACCTCCGGTGCTGTATGGACCTTGAGAATAAGGAGAGCTGAAATGACCTCGAACATTTCAGTGGGATCCGGGACTGCCCACAGTCAGTCAGCGGAGCCTCGCATGATTCAGATGCTCACCGAGGACGGCAACCGCGTTGCCTCGGGCGAGTACGACGCCTTCGCCGCAGAGCTCACCGATGAGGATCTGCGCGGGTTCTACCGGGACATGGTCCTCGTCCGCCGCGTCGATGCGGAGGGCGCAGCCCTGCAGCGCCAGGGTCAGCTGGGACTGTGGGCCCCGATGTTCGGCCAGGAGGCCGCCCAGATCGGCATGGGCCGCGCCGCCCGCCCCCAGGACTTCGTCTTCCCCACCTACCGTGAGCACGGCCTCGCGTACACCCGCGGCGTCGAACCCGAAACGCTGCTCGGCATCTTCCGCGGCCAGAACCACGGCGGCTGGGACCCGCAGGAGCACCGCTTCCACACGTACACGATCGTCATCGGCTCGCAGACCCTCCACGCCGCCGGCTACGCCATGGGCGTGTCGATGGACGGCGACGTCGGCACCGGTGACCTCGAACGCGACACGGTCGCCATCGCGTGCTTCGGCGACGGTGCGACCTCGCAGGGCGACGTCTCGGAGGCGCTGACCTTCGCCGGCGCCTTCCACGCCCCCGTGCTCTTCTTCTGCCAGAACAACCAGTGGGCGATCTCCGAGCCGACGAACGTCCAGACCCCGGCCCCGCTCTACAAGCGCGGCGAGGGATTCGGCGTGCCCGGCATCCGCGTCGACGGCAACGACATCATCGCGATGTACGCCGTGGCCCGCGCGAGCCTCGACTCGGTGCGCTCCGGCAACGGCCCGATGCTCATCGAGGCCTACACGTACCGTCGCGGTGCGCACACCACCGCCGACGACCCGACGAAGTACCGCGACCGCGCCGAAGAGGAGATCTGGGCCGACCGCGACCCGATCACCCGTCTGCGCGCCTACCTCGAGAAGCACTCGGACACCGATGAGTCGTTCTTCGCCGAGGTCGACGCCGAGGCGGACACGCTCGCCGCGCGCATCCGCCACAACTGCATGACCATGGAAGACCCCGACGGTGTCGAGATGTTCGCTCACGTCACCTCCGAACCTCACCCCCTCGTCGATGAGGAACGTGCGGAGTACCTCGCGTACCAGTCCTCATTCGCCGATGCAGGTGAGGCCTGATGGAGAAACTTCCGCTTTCCAAGGCGATCACAGCCGGTCTGCGCAAGGCCATGGAGGACGACCCGAAGGTCGTCCTCATTGGTGAGGACATCGGCAAGCTCGGCGGCGTCTTCCGCGTCACCGAGGGCCTGCAGAAGGACTTCGGCCCGCAGCGCGTCATCGATGCGCCGCTCGCCGAATCCGGCATCGTCGGCACCTCGGTCGGCATGGCGATCCGCGGCTACCGGCCCGTCGTCGAGATCCAGTTCGACGCGTTCATCTTCCCCGCCTACGACCAGATCGTCACCCAGGTCGCCAAGCTCTACAACCGCACCCTGGGCAACGAGCGCATCCCGATGGTCATCCGCGTGCCCTACGGCGGCGGCATCGGCTCGCCCGAGCACCACTCGGAGAGCCCCGAGACCGTCTTCGCCCACCATGCGGGACTCAAGCTCATCAGCCCGTCGAATGCCAACGACGCGTACTGGATGATCCAGGAGGCGATCCGCAGCGACGACCCGGTGATGTTCTTCGAACCCAAGCGCCGGTACTGGCAGCGCGGGGACGTCGACACCTCGGCGAAGGACCTCGGCATGCACGACGCCCGCGTCGTGTCCGAGGGCACCGACGTCACGCTCGTGGCCTACGGGCCGCTCGTGCCCACCGCGGCCGATGTCGTCGCGGCCGCCGCCGAGGAGGGCAAGAGCGTCGAGCTCATCGACCTCCGCAGCCTCAACCCGATCGACTTCACGACGATCGAGAAGTCCGTCCAGAAGACAGGTCGCCTCGTCGTCGCCCACGAGGCACCGACGTTCCTCGGCCTCGGGTCGGAGATCGCCGCCCGCATCTCCGAGCGCTGCTTCTTCAACCTCGAAGCCCCGGTCATCCGCGTCGGCGGCTACCACACGCCGTACCCCGGCTCGCGGATGGAAGAGCACTACCTGCCCGATCTCGATCGCATCTTCGACGGTGTCGACCGGGCCCTGGCCTACTGACGAAAGGAAGCAAGAATGGCGTTCGAATTCCCTCTTCCCGACGTCGGCGAAGGCCTCACCGAGGCGGACATCGTGTCCTGGAAGGTGGCACCCGGCGACGAGGTGACGGTCAACCAGATCCTCGTCGAGATCGAGACCGCGAAGTCCCTCGTCGAACTCCCGAGCCCGCAGGCCGGGACCGTCGGCGCCCTCCTCGTCGAGGAGGGTCAGACCGTCGAGGTCGGGACCCCGATCATCCGCTTCGGAGGTGCCGATGATGCCGGCGCGGGCGCGGAGGCGATGAGCGCACCGCACGCCGAGGCGACCGCCCCGGCCTCTGACGGTGCTGTGACCAGCGACGACGAAGGCGGTGCCACCCTCGTCGGGTACGGCGCCAAGGCCGCCTCATCGAAGCGCCGTCCGCGCAAGGGCGGGGCGGTCGCCCCGTCGCAGTCGGGTGCCTCGGAGACCTCGGGCACGGCACAGTCTTCCGCTCCCGCCGCGCCTGCGCCCGCGCAGCCTGAAGCCGGGCCGGCCGCGTCCGATGGTGCGGCTGCGTCGGCCGAGACCGCCTCGGCGGGCAAGCCGCTGGCCAAGCCTCCGGTGCGCAAGCTCGCGAAGGACCTCGGCATCGACCTCGCATCGGTGACGCCGACCGGATCCCGCGGTGAGGTCACGCGCGCCGATGTCCAGGCCGCGGCCGACGGCACCGCGGCACCGGCTGTGACTGGGGCGACCGCGGCTGGGGCGACCGCCTCGGCGAGTGTCGACAACGACGCCCTCGAAGAGCGGATCCCGTTCAAGGGCGTCGTGAAGATGATGGCCAAGGCGATGGTCGACTCGGCGTTCACGATGCCGCACGTCACCGAATTCCTCGACGTCGACGTCACCGAGACGATGGCGTTCGTCCGTCGTCTCAAGGCGTCGAAGGTCCTCGGGGAGGATGTGCGCGTGTCCCCGCTGCTCATCGTCGCGAAGGCGGTGGCCTGGGCGGTTGCGCGGAACCCGCGGATCAACTCGACGCTCGAGGGCGATGACATCGTCGTCAAGAAGTACGTCAACCTCGGGATCGCTGCGGCCACGCCGCGCGGACTCATCGTGCCGAACATCAAGAACGCGCACACGATGGGCCTCACGCAGCTGGCGCAGGAGATGCAGGAGCTCACGGCCCTGGCTCGCTCGGGCAAGACTCCGCCTGCTGACCAGGCAGGAGGTACGATCACCATCACGAACGTCGGCGTCTTCGGCGTCGATGCCGGAACGCCGATCATCAACCCCGGCGAAGCCGCGATCCTCGCCTTTGGGCAGGTGCGGAAGAAGCCGTGGGTCGTCGACGACGAGATCGTGCCGCGTGAGATCACGACTCTGTCCGTGAGCGCCGACCACCGTGTCGTCGACGGCGAGATCATCTCGAAGTTCCTCGCCGACGTCGGCCGCGGCCTTGAGGATCCGAGCGTCCTCCTGGCCTGAGGGCGATGCTGGAGCCGCCTATCACCCCGCGCGCGAGGTGATGGGCGGCTTCGCTCGCCTGGTGGAGGCGGCCTCCGCCGACCACTACCCTCAGCTCCACAGACACCTCGTGGACGCGACGGATGTGGAGCTCAGCGGAGGGCGTGCGAAGCCACGGGTTGTGTTTGCCGCTCAGCGGAGGGCGAGCCGTTCCGGGTTGCCGGCTTCGCGGCAGGTGCGTCGCTGAATGCCGGGGGCTGATGATTCTGGCACCTGGGGGAGGCGGACTCTGCCGACCACTACCCTGAGCTCCACAGACCCCTCGTGGACGCGACGGTTGCGGAGCTCAGCGTAGTGCGCGCGAAGCCACGGGTAGTGTTTGCCGCTCAGCGGAGGGCGAGCGAAGCCACGGGTTGTGTTTGCCGCTCAGCGGAGGGCGTGCGAAGCCACGGGTTGTCATTGCCGCGCAGCGTAGGACGTCTTGCTGCGGGTAGTCTGTGATGCTCCGCGTAGGGCGTGCCGTTCCACGAAGGACGTGGCCCTCTCCCCGGGCCGTGACGCTCCGCGGAGGGCGCGCCGCTGCGGGTTGTCCGTGCCGCTGTGCACGAGACGTGCCGTGGTGTCAGCTGTCGAGGTAGGCGCTGTTGTCCTCGGAGTACTCGCCGTTCTTGACGAGTCGCTTGGCGAGGCAGTGGTCGCGGTCGAGACCCCACGAACGGCACTTGTCGAGCGCCGGCTTCGCATCGCTGTAGCCGGTGTCGACGACCGTCACCCAGTAGTCGCCGGACTTGTAGGCACTCCAGTCGCCGCTGTAGATGAGGATCGACCCGGGATACTTCACCTGGTTCGCCTTGAACTCGTCGAGGATGTCCTGCGCCGACCACGTCTTGCCGTCGGCCTCGAGCCCGACCTTCTTCGCGCTCACCTGGGTCACCCACTGGCCTTCGAGGCCGGCGGCCGCCTCGGTGCCCGACTTCACGAAGCCGTCGAGCTCCTCCTCCGGGGTCCCGGTGGGCTGGACGAGTTCGTCCGAGGGCGTCGGCGCTGCCGAGGCCGATTCCTCGCCGCCGACGTCGACGGGCACTGTGCCGGATTCGGGGGCGAGCCAGCGCGCTCCGAAATAGCCGAGGAGCGCGAGAACCGCGAGGATCGCGGCGATGACGATGACGACCTTCGTAACCGATCCCTTGCGCGGGCCGGAGTCGGAGACGGCCTGGCCGATGCCCGAATTCGGACCCCCCGGGCCGTAGCCCCCGGAACTATAACCCCGGGGACCATAGCCGCCGGGACCATAACCACCAGGTCCGTATCCGGCCGCACCCGAACCGGCCGCACCCGAATCGCCCGCTCTCGAATCGCCCGCCCCGGAACCGCCGGGCCCGAAGGCCCCTGCCCCGCCTGAGTCAGAGCCGACACCGGCCCCCTGAGAGGGCGCACCCGAGTGCCGGGCATAGCCGGCTGCATGGCCGACCGAACGTGCACGGGCACCGCTGGCGGCGGCATTGACATGGTCCTGGAACGGCGAGCTGCCCGCGGGGGCGAAGACGTTGGCCCGACGAGTTCGCGATAGGGGAAGGTCACCGGTGTGACGTTCGATGTATTCGTAGTAGGTCGAACCGTCGAACTCGGCATCGGCTGAGTGGGCATCCGCTCCCTGCGACCCGGGCTGCGGGCTCCGGCCGGATCGATCGGACGAATCCCAGTCATCACTGGTCGCGGGACGGATGCGCGGCCTCGGTGGAACGTCGCTCATCTGTCCTCCAGAGTGCCAGATGTGGTGGCAATCATCTTCTTACCTTGGCACGAGTTCGGTGGGTCTTCAACACGGTCGCGGCGCTCTGGCATGCCCTTCCTCGCCGAGGCGGTCGGACCCTGAGAACGGCGCCGAGACGCCCGTCGCCGGCCCCCTGACAACGGCGAACACCCGTGCGACCACGGTGAAGCGCGCGGGATCCGCGCGAACTCGGGCGACGTGGGTGCGCAGCGGTCGCCACCATGCGGCAACGGTCGTTGATCCGATCTGCCCGCAGCCTCGGCGCGAGCCCCGCGAATCCGGGGAGCGTGTGAATTTGCTCTGAAGGCCGGATCGTCTCTAAACTGGATGTCTGTTGTGTCGTAACGGGCCCGTCCCCGACGGATCTGCTATGACCGACATGGTGCTCACCCACCGCTGCACTCCAGCTTCGGCCATCTCTCACAGGCTACGGCTTCAGCGCTGGTGAGACATCTCGCCCGAACGGGCAAGCCTGTTTCGGCGTACACAATTTCCATTGCGAACGCCGCGTGCTTGCGACTCGGACCCACCGGAACGTCCCTCGACGTCCCTGCCCGGGCCCGCGTGAGCACAGCAGCATCGCGAGAATTTGTTGATGTCTTCCGACATCGGCGCAAGCGAGCCAGAACCGTCGACCGGTTCAGCTCGGGCTTGTTTCGAGAGTCGGTAACTTGTGAACTGGAGGAGAGTCATGGCAGCAACCTGCCAAGTCACCGGGGCCGTTCCCGGTTTCGGACACAATGTGTCCCACTCGAAGCGCCGCACCAAGCGCCGCTTCAACCCGAACATTCAGACGAAGCGCTACTACGTTCCGTCGCTGCGTCGCAACGTCACCCTCAACGTGTCCGCCAAGGGCATCAAGGTCATCGACGTGCGCGGCATCGACTCCGTGGTCGCCGAACTCATTGCCAAGGGAGTGAAGCTCTGATGGCGAAGGCACAAGACGTTCGTCCGATCATCAAGCTCAAGTCGACCGCCGGCACCGGGTACACCTACGTGACCCGCAAGAACCGCCGCAACAACCCGGACCGCATCGTGCTCAAGAAGTACGATCCCGTCGTCCGCAAGCACGTCGATTTCCGAGAGGAGCGCTGAGCGCACATGGCCAAGAAGTCCAAGATCGCCCGCGACAAGCAGCGTCGCGTCATCGTCGAACGCTACGCAGAGCGCCGCGCGGCCCTCAAGCGTCAGCTCACCCACCCCGACAGCACCGACGAGCAGCGTGAAGAAGCACGCCTCGGCCTGCAGAAGCTTCCTCGCGATGCCTCGCCAGTGCGCGTGCGCAATCGTGACCAGGTTGACGGCCGCCCCCGCGGCTACCTGCGCAAGTTCGGACTCTCCCGTGTCCGCTTCCGCGAAATGGCACACGACGGCGAGTTGCCGGGCATCACGAAGTCCAGCTGGTAATCTCGAGGAAGTTCGTTATCGGAAAAACGGACCGGTAACCGACCGACTTGTCCTAAGGAGGACACTTTTATGGCTAAGAACCGCAGTGAGCTCGTTGCAGAAGTTGCCGAGAAGTCCGGCCTGACCCAGAAGCAGGTCTCGGATGTTCTCGACGGAGTCTTCGATGTCTTCTCCGACGTCGTCGACAAGGGCGAGAAGCTCACCATCCCGGGCTGGCTCTCCGTCGAGCGCACCGAGCGTGCCGCTCGCAAGGGCCGCAACCCGCAGACCGGTGAAGAGATCCAGATCAAGGCCGGCTACTCCGTCAAGCTGTCCGCTGGTTCGAAGCTCAAGGCTGCCGCCGGCGCCCCGAAGTGACCTTCGCGCTTCACGCGCACGAAGACCCGGATCGATCATCGGTCCGGGTCTTCTGCTGTCCGGGCTGAGGCATCCCTCGCCGAGGCGGGGCACCGAGTCCGTGAACCCCAAGTGCCGCTGAGCGCGGATTCCCAGGGAGATCTGCGCCACCTCGGCGGGTGCGAATTGGCAGGGGCGAACCCCGGGACGATATCCTTGAGGCTATGGATTCAGCGGCGGGCAGGCACCAGTGACCTCCAAGATCATTGCACCGCTCGTCGGTTTCACAACGCGGGCTGCCGTGCCCATCGTCGTGGTCGTCGGCCTCATCGTCGCATTCCTCGCGATGCTCTACACCGGCGCCGCCGAGGCGACGCTGCTCAACGACCCCGGCCGTGTCGTCCGCTTCGGGCTTCCCGCGGCCAAGTCCCTCTTCAACGTCGCGATGTCGGTGACCATCGGGTCCCTCCTCTTCGCCCTCCTCATCCTCCCGCGCACGCAGGGTCGCACGCGGCACAAGGGCGGGAAGAAGGCCGGCGAGGCCGACCAGCCGCCGCTCGACGCGCTCTGGGAGAAGTCCCTGAAGATCGCCGAGGTCGCCTCGGTGGCGTGGACCGTCTCCGCGGTCGCCGTCCTCATCTTCACCTTCATGGACACTGTCGGCGCCCAGGCCTACATCGACTTCTCCAACCAGCTCGGCGTCTTCGTCACGCAGATCGCCTTCGGTCAGCTGTGGACGCTCATCGTCGTCCTCATCGCCGTCGCCTCGACGCTGTGCTTCGGCTCCCGGTCCTACCTGGGCATCGCGTTCGCCGGGCTCATCTCCATCGGCGTGATGATCCCCATGGCGCTCATGGGCCACTCCGCGCAGGCCTCGGGCCACACCCAGGCCGTCAACAGCATCGGACTCCACCTCCTCGGCGTCACGATCTGGCTCGGCGGCCTCCTCGTCGTCGCCCTTCTCGGCGGTCGTCTCGCGAAGTCACCGCATCTGAGCACGATCATCAGCCGGTACTCGTCGTTCGCGCTCTTCGCGTTCGTCCTCGTCGCGTTCTCGGGCGTCGTCAACTCGCTCCTGCGCGTCCAGTCCGTCGGCGACCTCATGACCCCCTACGGGCAGGTCATCATCGGCAAGGTCATCGGCACGGTCCTCCTCGGCCTCATCGGCTTCTGGCACCGCCGCTACGTCATTGCCCGCCTCGGCACCGTCGCCTCGGTGACGGCGGAGTTCTGGCGCCTCATCATCGCCGAGTTCGTCATCTTCGGCGCGACCATGGGCCTGGCCGCCGCGCTCGCCCGGTCGCAGCCGCCCGTGCCCCAGGAGCCGGTCGGCAACCCCACGCCCTCGGAGATCCTCTCCGGGGAGCCGCTGCCCCCGGAGCCGACGTTCTCCCGCTACTTCACCGAATGGTCGGTCGACCCGCTGTGGCTCGTCATCGCCGTGGGCCTGGGCATCGCCTACGTCGCCGGGTTCATCCATCTCAAGCGCCGAGGTGACTCCTGGTCGGTCGCGCGCCTCGTCTGCTGGCTCGTCGGCATGGTGCTCCTCATCTACGTCACCTCCGGCGGCCCCGTCGTCTACGGCGAGGTGCAGTTCTCCGCGCACATGATCCAGCACATGCTGCTCGTCATGGTCGTGCCGATCCCCATGGTCCTCGGTGCGCCGATCACCATGCTCATGCGGGCGACGACCCCGCGCACCGACGGTTCCCGCGGCATCCGCGAATGGGTGCTCTGGCTCGTCCACACGCCGTTCCTGCGGTTCCTCGCGAACCCCGTCGTCGCGAGCGTCAACTTCGCCGGCTCCCTCGTCGTCTTCTACTACGCGGGTCTCATGCGCTACGCGCTCGAGTACCACCTCGGGCACGAGCTGATGATCTTCCACTTCCTCGGCGCCGGCTACCTCTTCGCGCAGTCGCTCATCGGCGTCGACCCCGGGGTCAAGCGGTTCCCGTACCCGCTGCGGCTGCTCACGCTGCTCATCACGATGGCCTTCCACGCGTTCTTCGGCATCTCCCTGCTCAGCTCCGAAGTCCTCATCGAGGGCAACTGGTTCGGCAACATGGGCACCGACTGGGGATACACCGCGATCGAGGATCAGCAGCGCGGCGGCGCGATCGCGTGGGGCATCGGCGAGCTGCCGACCCTGTTCCTCGCGATCATGGTCGCCTTCCAGTGGTCGAAGTCCTCGGATCGCGAAGCCAAACGGGTCGACCGGCGCGAGGCCCGGACGAACGACGCCGAGCTGCGCGCGTACAACGACATGCTCGCGACGATCGCCGAAAGCGACTCCCGCGCCGAACAGCGCCGCAGCTGACCCCGCCGGGTCACCGGTCCTCGTGACCGGATGACCTCGCCGGCAGTGCGCCTGCGCTGACGGGCGGGACGTCAAAGCGCGTCGGCACTCCGGCGCCGCAGCCGTCCCGGCGCCACCCTGACTCCGCTGACGGACGCGACGTCCGACCGCCTCGGCGAGGGCGCGTTCATCTGCACACGACGCACACCCGCTGTGCACGAATATGCACAGGAAATTCTCGTTTTCGCGCCTCTGCGCATCCCAATCGCCTGTGAAGTGGCGCACACTGAGAGGGAACCGCCATCACCGGCTCACGGTGAGGACGGTGCGCGCAGGCCCGTGAGAGCTCTCATCGCCGAGACCCTCGCCACGGCCGCCGCACCGGACACGGTGACAGGTCAGCACGATCAGCCCGCAGAGTCGCGGCGCGGATCGGAGAATCGAGGAGAGTCATGAGTGCACAGAGCCCCACGGAGAGGAAGTCGGTGCGCGCGCAGCTGCGCAAGGTCGTCGCCGCGTCGATGGCCGGCACGGTCGTCGAATGGTACGAGTTCTTCCTCTACGGGTCAGCGGCGACGCTGGTGTTCAACCACATCCTGTTCCCGCCGTCGGACAATCCGCTCACGCCGATCCTGCTCGGCTTCGCGACCTACGCCGTCGGCTTCATCGCCCGTCCCATCGGCGGCATCGTCTTCGGCCACTACGGTGACAAGTTCGGACGCAAGAAGCTCCTGCAGCTCTCGATCATCCTCGTCGGCGCCGCGACGTTCCTCATGGGCTGCCTGCCGACGTTCGGGCAGATCGGCTACCTCGCGCCGATCCTCCTCGTCCTCCTGCGCATCGTCCAGGGCTTCGCGGTCGGCGGCGAATGGGGCGGTGCGGTGCTCCTCGTCGCCGAGCACTCCCCGGACAAGGAGCGCGGCTTCTGGTCGTCGTGGCCGCAGTCGGGCGTGCCCCTGGGCAACCTGCTCGCCACCGGCGTCCTCTTCGTCCTCACCGCGACCCTGAGCGAAGAGGCCTTCCTCTCCTGGGGCTGGCGCATCGCGTTCTGGCTCTCGGCGGTCATCGTCCTCATCGGCTACTACATCCGCACCCGGGTCTCCGATGCCCCGATCTTCGAGAAGATCCAGGCCGAGGAGATCGAGGAGGGCGTCGACTACGGCGTCAAGGCCGTCTTCAAGCGCTACCCGCGTGAGGTCTTCACCGCGATGGGTCTGCGGCTGGTGGAGAACATCCACTACTACCTCGTCGTCACCTTCTCGATCACCTACCTCGCCGTCGTCGCCCAGATCGAGGCGAGCGAGATCCTCGGCCTCCTCCTCGGCGCGCATGCGATCCACGCGCTGCTCGTGCCGATGATCGGCGCCCTCGGCGACCGGATCGGCCGCAAACCGCCGTACGCGATCGGCATCATCCTCACCGCGTCGTGGGGCTTCTTCGCCTTCCCGATGTACGACACCGGCAACCCCGGGCTCATCTTCCTCGCCCTGCTGCTCGGCCTCATCTTCCACGGGTTCATGTACGCCGGCCAGCCGGCGATCATGGCCGAGATGTTCCCGACCCGGATGCGCAACTCCGGCGTCTCGACCGGGTACCAGGTCACGGCGATCGTCGCGGGCTCCTTCGCGCCGATCATCGCGACCGCGCTCCTCGATGAGTTCCACTCCTCGGTCCCGATCGCGATCTACCTCGCGGTGGCGGCGCTCATCTCGCTCGTCGCGCTGATCTTCACGCGCGAGACGAAGGGCATCGACCTCCACTCGCTCGACCACGCCGACAAGGTCCGCCGCGGAGTCGTCGCCGGCTGAGCGGGCAGACGTCGCCAGCGGCTGTGGTCGTCCTCCCCTCGCCGAGGCGGGGCGACGACCACGGCCGGGCACGGCTCCGTGCGGGGCCGGGAGGCGCAGCCGACAGCACCCCCGATCGAGGAAAGAGGATGAGGAATGACTGTTGATCTCACCGGCAAGCGGGCGCTCGTCACGGGCGGCGCCTCCGGTCTCGGCAAGGCGATGTGCGAGGCGTTCGCCGCCGCCGGAGCGGCGGTCACCGTCGCCGACGTCGATGCCGATGCAGCCGGCGCCGTCGCCGAGTCCATCGGCGGGCAGGCCTGGGTGGTCAACCTCGCCGACACCTCGGCGCTCGAGGGGATCGACATCGACGTCGACATCCTCGTCAACAACGCCGGCATCCAGCGCATCCACCCGATCACGGAGTTCCCGCTCGAGGAGTGGCGGCTCATCATGACGCTCATGCTCGAGGCGCCGTTCGTGCTGACGAAGGCCGCGCTGCCGGCGATGTACGCCCGCGGGTGGGGACGGGTCATCAACCTCTCGTCCGTCCACGGGCTGCGCGCCTCGGCGAACAAGTCCGCATACGTCGCCGCCAAGCACGGGCTCATGGGGCTGACGAAGACGACGGCGCTCGAAGCCGGCCCGCACGGCGTGACGTGCAATGCGATCAATCCCGGCTACGTCCTCACGCCGCTGGTCAAGGGGCAGATCGCCGAGCAGGCGCGGACGAACGGGATCAGCGAGGACGAGGTGCTCGAGAAGGTGTTCCTCGGCCACGCGGCGGTCCCGAGGCTCGCCGAGCCCGAGGACATCGCCGCCCTCGCCCTCTTCCTCGCCAGCGATGCGGCCGGCGTCGTCACCGGGGCCGCCCACAGCGTCGACGGCGGGTGGACTGCCGCCTGAGAGCAACCGCGCTGCTCAGAGCACCTCGAGGACCGCGCGCACGCCGGCGCTGCGCAGCGCCTCATGGCGCACCGACGCCCAATAGGACACGCGTTTGGAGAAGAGCTCGGGGAGCACCTGGACGAGTCGGCTGTTCCCGCGCGCCGTGAAGTCCGGGAGGATCCCGATGCCGACCCGCCGGCGGTGGCGAGCACATGCGCCTGCACCGAGGTGGAGCGGAAGAACCCCTTGCCCGCGGGCAGCTCCGCGGCCGCCTCGTCGAGGTCGTCGACCTGCAGGGAGTTCTCGATGTAGTAGACGATGCGGTGGTCGGCGAGGTCGTCGAGCGTGCGCGGCTGCGGATGCGTGCGCAGATACTCCTGCGAGGCGTAGAGCTGGAGACGATAGTCGCGGATCCGCTTGGCGGCGCTGCGCGGGGCGTCCGGCCGGCCGACGACGACTTCGATGTCGACGCCCGACCGGTACTGCCGGGCGCGCTGCGTGGCGGTGATGAGCTCGATCTGCAGACCGGGGTGGCGCAGCTGCAGGGATGTCAGCGCCGGGACCGCGAACTCGAGGGCGAACGCCTGCGGGCAGGCGAGGCGGATGGTCCCCGACAGCGCGGCGGTCTCGTGGGCGTCGATGCGGCCGAGCGCTGCCTCGATGTCCTCAGCGATCGGCAGCAGCTGCCGGCCCGCGGTGCTCAGCTCCCAGCCGTCGGGCGAGGCGACGAGGACGCGCTGGCCGTACGCCTTCTCGAGAGCGGCGATCCGCCGGGACACGGTCGTGTGGTTGAGCCCGAGACTGTGCGCGGCCGCCGTGAACTTCCCCAGCCGCGCGACGGCGAGCAGGGTGAGCAGATCCTCCGGTGAGATCTGCCTGCCGGAACCGGTGGGTGCGTGAGCGGCCATAGTCTCCTCATTCTATCTGCGTGCGCGCACATTGCGGGTGCGGAAGAGGTGCCTTCCCGGGCTGATCCCCGCGCCCGCTGCTGGCGTAATGTGAAGGGGAACACATGAACAGTTGATGCGAGGAGGCATGCGATGTCGACGATTGGATGGATCGGCCTGGGGAACATGGGTCGACCGATGACGGCGAACCTGGTCAAGGCCGGACACACGGTCAAGGGCTTCGATGTGGTGCCGGACGCCGTGACCGCGGCCGCGGCGACGGGGTCACCCCGGTGAGATCCATCGCCGAGGCGGTCGCCGGTGCCGACATCGTCTTCACGATGCTGCCGAAGGGCGAGCATGCCCGCGCCGTCTACCTCGGTGACGACGGAGTGCTCGCGAATGCGGACACGAGCACCCTCCTCGTCGACTCCTCGACGATCGACTTCGATTCCGCGCGTGAGCTGCACAAGGACGCCGCCGAGGCGGGCTTCCGATTCATCGACGGTCCCGTCTCCGGTGGGGTCACCGGCGCCCAGGCCGGAACCCTGACGTTCATGCTCGGCGGCGACGACGCCGATGTCGAGACGGCGCGGCCCTTCATCGAGCCGATGGCCGGCAACATCTTCCATGCCGGCGGTGAAGCCGCAGGTCAGGCGGCGAAGATCGTCAACAACATGATGCTCGCCATCAGCCTCGAGGGCGTCGTCGAAGGCGCCGTCCTCGCGCAGCGCTTCGGCCTCGATCCGAAGGCGTTCTACGACATCGCGAAGGTCTCCTCGGGCGATTCGTGGCCGCTGCGCACGTGGTATCCGGTGCCCGGCGTGACGGAGACCGCGGCGTCGAACAACGACTTCAAGCCCGGCTTCGCGACCGCGCTCATGCACAAGGACGTCGGTCTCGCGCTCGCCGGCGCCGAGTCCCAGGGCGTCGACCTCCCGGCGGCCTCCCTCGTCTACGCCCAGCTGCAGAAGCTCGTCGACGAAGGCCTCGAGGGACTCGACACGACGGCGATCATCAAGAACATCGACCCCGCGGCTTCCGGCCTGCCGACGAAGCCCTGAGCGACCAGCGCGCTGCCTGAGGTGGTCCACACGCACCCGCGTTGCGGGATTGCGCGCCGCCTCCATGGCGGACACCCTGACTGTGCGCCGGGTTGATGGCGATTTCCGCGCTGAGATCGCCATGAACCTGGCGCACAATCGCACTCGATGCTCCGCGCAATCCGGGTCGCACGATGAGCACCTGGGCGGCGCAGGCCCGCGACCACCGTCGAGCGCCCGTGCAATGGTGCCGACAGACTGGACGGCCGCGGCTCGGCTGCGCTCGTGCGAGACTGGGAGCATGAGTTCGACCGACACCCTGACCGCAGACGAATCCGCCGACATCCGCGCCCGCCTCGACGAGGTAGCCGAGCGCACCGCAGCCGCCGCGCAGGCCTCCGGGCGCGACGCCGACGCCGTGCAGATCCTGCTCGCGACCAAGACCCAGCCGGCGGAGAAGATCCGGGTCGCGCTCGAACACGGCTTCGGTCTCATCGGGGAGAACAAGGTTCAGGAGCTCGTCGCGAAGGCCGACGACCTCGCCGACCTGCCCCATGAGTCCCACCTCATCGGTCCGCTGCAGAAGAACAAGGTCAACCACACCCTCCGGCACGCGCAGTGCATCCAGTCGATCGACTCCCTCGATCTTGCGACGAAGATCGACAACCGCCTCGGCGTCATCGATGGGACGGTCGATGTCTTCGTCCAGGTCAACACGTCTCGTGAGGACTCGAAGTCGGGTGTCGCGCCGGAGGACGCCGAGGCGCTGGTGACTGCCGTGCGCGCGCTGCAGCGCCTCCGCCTGCGGGGTCTCATGACGATCGGACTGCCGGGTCAGACGCCGGAGGAGATCCGCCCGAGCTACTCAGACCTCCGCGAACTCAGCGCTCGCCTCATCGACTCCGGTGCCCTGCCGGAGACTGCGACCGAACTGTCGATGGGCATGAGCAACGACTTCGACCTCGCGATCGCCGAGGGCGCGACGATGGTCCGCATCGGCTCGAGCGTCTTCGGTGCCCGCCCGGCCGCGTAGGCTGGCCCACCGCGTGAACTGCCCGCCCGCGCCGGCAGTCGACCACGCGCCGGCAGTCGACCGATCGACGCGGTCACTGTGTCCCACGATGACAGCCGCCCTGCCGCCTCGGCGAGGGATCTGAGACCATGGACGCATGAACTCCAGCCCGCAGAGCTCCGCGGCCACCGCCGCGGACGACGCCACCGCCGAGGCCACCGCCCCGTCCCGCCCGCGCGAACCCAAGGTGCGCGCTCCCGAACTCCTCGGCCGCCGCTGGATGAACTCCGGTGACAAGGACCTCAGCCTCGCCGACCTGCGCGGCAAGGTCGTCCTCCTCGACTTCTGGACGTTCTGCTGCATCAACTGCCTCCACGTCCTCGACGAGCTGCGCCCGCTCGAGGAGAAGTACAAGGGCGAGCTCGTCATCATCGGCGTCCACTCGCCGAAGTTCGAGTTCGAGCGCACCGTTGAGGCCGTCGACCAGGCCGTCGAGCGCTACCAGGTCGAACACCTCGTCCTCGACGACCCCGACCTCATCACCTGGCAGGCCTACACGGCCCGCGCGTGGCCGACGCTCGCCGTCATCGACCCCGAGGGCTACCTCGTCGCCACCCTCTCCGGGGAAGGGCACGCCGCCGGCCTCGGCGAGATCATCGAGGGCCTCATCGCCGAGCACTCCGCGAAGGGCACCCTCCACTCCGGCGACGGCCCGTACGTGCCCCCGCCGGCACCGGAGACCGAGCTCTTCTACCCGGGCAAGGTCACGGTCCTGCCGTCGGGCAACCTCCTCGTCGCCGACTCCGGCCACCACAGCCTCGTCGAATACGCCCCCGACGGCCACACCATCGTCCGCCGCATCGGCACGGGAGACCGCGGACTCACCGACGGCGACCTCGCAACCGCCGAGTTCAGCGAGCCCGGCGGCATCACCGTCCTCCCCGACGACATCGCCTCCCAGGTCGGCTACCAGCTCGTCGTCGCCGACACCGTCAATCACGTCCTGCGCGGCATCGACCTCGAGGCCGGCACCGTGACGACGATCGCCGGCACCGGCGAGCAGCACATGGTCGGCGCGATCGACAACGTCCGCGGCACGCACGGGGCGCTCGGGCGCTACGACGGGCCCGCGCTCGACGTCAAGCTGTCCTCGCCGTGGGACGTCCTCTTCGTCCCCTCCACCGCCGAGGTGGTCGTGGCGATGGCCGGCAACCACACGATCTGGGCGTTCGACCCGGTCAGCGGCCGCATCCGCCTGCTCTCGGGCACGATGAACGAGGGTCTCGTCGACGGCGACGCCGAGACCGCCTGGTTCGCGCAGTCCTCGGGCCTCGACCTCCACCCCGACGGCGACGTCATCGTCGCCGACTCGGAGACCTCGGCGATCCGCCGCCTCGACCCGGCCACCGGCGAGGCGAGCACGATCGTCGGCGTCGGTCTCTTCGACTTCGGGTTCCGCGACGGGCCCGCCCCCGAGGCGCGGCTGCAGCATCCGCTGGGCGTGCGCACCCTGCCCGACGGGTCGCTCGCGATCGCCGATACGTACAACGGCGCGATCCGCCGCTACGACTTCGCGACGAACGAGGTGACGACGCTCGCCCGCGGGCTGCGGGAGCCCTCGGACATCCTCGTCGTCCCGGCGACCGGCGGGCATGCCGGCGACGCCGAGGCGGACTCGGCCATCACCGGCGACGCCGCTGCCGGCGACGCCGAACTCCTCGTCGTCGAATCGGCGAACCACACGCTCACCCGCGTCACCCTGCCCAAGGACGCCCAGCGCGTCGATGAGGGAGCGCAGACGAGCAAGCGGCCCTCGACCGAACTCGCCTCCGGTCCCGTGGCGATCAGCGTGAGCTTCACTGTCCCTGCTGGTCAGAAGCTCGACGACCGCTGGGGCGACCCGACGTACCTCCAGGTGTCGTCGACGCCGCCCGAGCTCATCGTCTCCGGCGGTGGGGGAGCGGAGGGGCTGAGCCGCGACATCGTCATCGATCCTGAGTTCACCTCGGGCGTCCTCCACGTCACCGCGCGAGCGGCCGCGTGCGACGGCGAACCCGGCGGGGAGATCCCGCTCCACGCCGCCTGCCACCTCTACCAGCAGGACTGGGGCATCCCCATCGAGCTGAGCGAGGCGGCTCCGGCCGTCCTCGACCTCGACCTGCGCGGAGCCTGACGAGGTCATTCAACCGAGGAATCTCGCGCCGTTCGTCGCGATTCACTCGGTTCTGTGTCCACACACGCGCCTGGATGCGCCGACGAGCCGGTCAGCCGCGCCGTCCTCACATGATCGAGACTTCGCCGAGGCGGCGCGGTTCGACGCGGACCTGCGAGGCCCGGACGACGACGGAGCCGCCGAAGACGAAGGACAGGGTCTCATCGAGGTCGTACTCGGACGCGGTGACGATGTCGCGGTAGCGGCCCTGGATCCGCACCTCGGCTGTGGCCGGAGTGAGTTCGAGGTCGCCGCCGGAGGCCGTGAGACTGACCTTCGGCTCGCGCACGATCGACCACGTGACGTCGCCGAGGATCTCGTTGTCCGTCTCATACCCGAACACGCAGCCCGTGGGCATGAGCGTCGTCGCCTTCACGCAGCCGGCGAGATAGTCGCTGACCTGCTGCGCCACGGACTCCTCGAGCTTCGCGGTCGGCTGCGGGGAGAGGGAGACCTGCGCGGTGTCGCCGGGGGCGGTCACCTCGGCGCGCTCCGACTTCGACGTCAGGTACGTCGCGTCGAAGCCGACGAGGTAGGTGGCCGGGAAGAGCACGGGCACGGTGCCGGCGGAGACGCTGTAGCCGTTGACCGTCGCCGTCGATGAGCCCGAGACATCGAGGTCGAGTGTGGGCCACGCCTCCTGCTCGATCGCCCACCGATCGAAGAGGCCCGCGGCCGCCGGCAGCTTGACGAGGGTGAGGTCGACCGACCGCGTCTGCGAGGACAGCACGTAGCTGAGCTTGACCGTCGCCCGGTCGCCGTCGGTCGAGATCGTCTCCGCACTCGCCTCGCGGGGCAGGTCGGGGGCCGCGGCGAGGACGTCGCCGTTGAGCGCGAGCGTCGACTCCGGAGTGGGAGAGGAGAGGTAGGAGAAGGCGCGTTCGGCATTGCCCTGCTCGATCGCGCGCATGTACGCCTCGACCGTGCGCGCGGGCGTGTAGAACGCGAGATTGAGCAGCGGCACCGAGGCGACGGTGAGGACGATGACGACGAGCGCCGAGATGAGGAGTGTCCGCGGTGTGCGCATGGCCTCTCCTCGTCGGCTTGGGGGATGGGGGCGGACCGTGTCGGAGACCGACCGGTGACCGCAACAGCGTCGAATCCAGTTTAGTGGACAGTCGGCCTGTCGCTGTCCCCGGCCCATCCCACCCAGATCGCCGAGGCGGCGGCCCGGCTCAGCGGTTCAGCGCGGCTCGCGATCACGGCAGACACGGCCCCGGTGCGCGAGCCATTCGACCGCGGTTCAGCGCGGCCCGTGATCACGGCAGGAACAACCCCGGTGCGCGGGCTCACCCCGGCCCAGGTCCGGACGGGCGAGTCACTCCACGGAATAGGCCCGCAGCGCCGAGGTGTCGACCTCGACGAAGACGTGCGTGCCGACCCTGACCGCGGCGCGCAGCTGCGCGAGCGTCGCCCCGAGGCCCGGATGGAGGATCCCGAAGCCGGCACCGGAGTCAGGCCTACTGCCGTCAGCGGAATCGCCGGCACCGCCCGAATCAGCACCGCCACCGCCGAGGCGGGCGAGATCGGCGAGGTCGACGTCGAGGGCGAGCCCCATCTCCGTGTCGACGGGTGAGAGCTTCGCCTGGATCGCGGTGCCGCGGTCGCGCAGTCCGACGACGATGGCCTCGAAGACCGCCGCCGAGGTGAACGCCGGGTCGTGCTCGTCGAGCGAGACGAGGGCGCTGCGCCAGGAGAGGGTGACGAAGACCTTCCCGTCGAGCTCGGTCCGGGCGCGGACCGCGGAGTGGCCGATCGACAGCCAGCCCTTGCGCGCCAGACCGGACCAGATGTTGACCCCGGTGAGCTCGGCGGGCAGGGAGCCGCGCGGTTCGCTGACGACGGAGGCGAGCGAACCGAACGCGACGAGTTCGCCCTTCTCGATGTCGGCGACCCCCGCCTCGGCGATGATGAAGTCCGTGAGTGTGTCAGAGGAGAAGACGATGCCGCGGCCCTGGGCGGCCGCGAGGTCGGCGAGCCGTGCCCGCAGGCCGGTGCGGATGTGGCCGGGCACGCCCGCGAAGGGATCGATGAAGGTCAGCCACCGGGAGCCCGTCGCCCAGGCGGCGGCGAGGACGAGCTTTGCGCGCGCCCCCGCGTCGAGGTCGCTGAGACGTCCGCGCAGCGCCTCGGGCGGCAGCCCGAACTCGGTGCACGCCGCCGCCAGTGCCGCCTCCCCGGGATCGGCACCGGCGGCACGGAAGTACGTTCTCACCCATCTGCGCACACGCAGACGTCCCGACCGGAATCCGGTCGGGATCTGTGGGGGAGGCGCGACGCCTGACAGGGCCGCCGCGGACAGCACCACCTCGGTGATGCTGTCCGGGCTGCCCATGAGCCCGAGAACCGTCCCTGCTCGAAGACGACCGAGGTCGATCGGGCGTCTGCCGAGGTGCAGCCCCTCCAGGGACAGTTCGGTGCTCAACGGATCTTAGAACTCCGCAGGATCGTCGGCGGCCGCATCGGCGCGACGACGGGTGATGACGACGGCGGCCGCGCCGACGACGAGGAGTCCCGCGCCGAGCGCGAGTCCGGTCAGTTCGGCACCGGTGCGGGGCAGGTCGTTCGAGGCGCTGCTGCCGCTGCCGGAGTCACCGCTGCCGGATCCGCCGCCGGAGCCCGAGCCGTTGCCGTCCTCGGACACGTCGGTGCCGTTGGTGACGACGGTGAAGCTACCGCCCTGGGGCTTGTCGAAGCTCTCGGCCTGGACGCGGACGTTGTACGTGCCGAGCACGGCCTTGACCTTGGCCTGGACGCCGAAGGTCGCCTTGCCTTCGTCGTCGGCGTCCTTCGACATCGTGTAGCGGTCGACCTTGCCCTGGGCGTGCTCGACGACGATCGTGATCTTCTCACCGGGCTGTGCGCCGGTGACGCCGAGGGTCACGCCCTTGTTGAGGAAGTCTTCCGAGGTGATCTCCGTGGGATCGATGATGAGGGCCTGCGGTGCTGCCGCCGGCTGCTCATCGTCGTTCGTTCCCTCGCTCGACGAGGGCGACGGATCGCCGGTCTCCGACGGCGTGCCGGTCTCGGTGGGCGACGGCTGTGACTCCGTCTCGGACGGCGTCGGCTCCTCGCTCTCCGCCGGGCTCTCCTCAGGGCTCTCCGAAGGAGTCTGCGGCGGAGTCTGCGTCTCGGTCGGCGACTGCGTGGGAGTCTCGGTCGGCGATGCGGTCTCGGACGGAGTCTGCGTGGGCGTCTCGGTCGGCGACTGCGTGGGAGTCTCGGTCGGCGATGCGGTCTCGGACGGAGTCTGTCGGCGGGTCGTCGTCGGCGGAGTCGTCGAGGTCCTC